>SKVX01000262.1 GCA_007129225.1 Halomonas sp. | reverse complement strand
GGCCTCTCAGGTAGCGCCCTTGAGGCCGTGGCCGAAGAGTATGAGCGCCTTGCCTATGCACCGCTGAACGAGGCGGAGCGCAGTGCCGGCCGGCGGCGGCTACGCCTGGCGATTCGGAAAGTCCACCTCAGCTTGCCCAAGGCGCGCAATCGCGCCCGCCGGGGTGGTGCCGCGGGGGAGGACGTGGCATCGTAAACAGGTGTCAGCAAGGCAGGCGACCCATGGCCATTCACGAGCACGACTGTCGCACTCACCGCGGTGAGCCCTTCAACTTGCAGGCCCTCAAGGGGCAGGTGCTGCTGATCGTCAACGTGGCGAGCCGGTGCGGTTACACGCCACAGCTGCGTGAACTGGAGCGGCTTTATAGCCGCTACCGCGATCGCGGCTTCACCGTGCTGGCTTTTCCCTGCAACCAGTTTGCCCGACAGTCGCCGGAATCGGCGTTGGACTTCTGCGTCTTGAGTTCAACCCAATACGGCGTCACCTTTCCGATCATGCAGAAGGTCAAGGTCAACGGCTCCCAGGCGCATCCGCTCTTCAAGGAGCTCAAGCGCAAGGCGCCGGGGGTCTTCGGTACCACGCTGATCAAATGGAATTTCACCAAGTTTCTGGTAGGCCGGGATGGTCGGGTTATACGACGCTTTGCTCCGGGCGAGCGCCGCGATACGCTGATGCCCGCCCTTGAGGAGGCTCTGGATGAGACCTGAGCTTTGGCTTTTTCCGAAAACTGGCTGCGCTCGGCCATGCGGCGTTAAAAATCAGCTCAAAGTACTCATTTACACCCCGTAAACTCCGCCTTTGGACTCGCGACGTCCATGTCGCTCGCTCTTCGAGCAGCGGAGCTGCCCAAATCGGCTTTCCTGCCGATTTGTCGCCGACTTTTCGGATAAAGCCTAACTGGGAGACTCTCCGCGTTCGAGCATCACGCGCATCATCAGCTCGTTCCAGCGGTGGCGGGTCATCATGGTCGTCAGGCCGGAGAACAGGGCCCAGCTCTTGCGCCGCCAGCCCTTTAGCCGCAAGTTGTGGGCCACCAGGCGCTTCATCAGTTGCAGGTCATCGAACTTGCGCCACTCGCTGGCGACCGACATCTGGGTGCGTGCCAGGACCGGTGCCAGCTCCAGGCGAAAGATCCACTCCAGTTCTTGCAGCGTCAGGTCATGGCGCTGGATCACTTCCACCATGTGCGTATAGTCGCGCTCACCGGGTTCGCGGTCCAGCCATAGCGGGGCCAGTGCCAGCCACAGCTCGCCGCGCTCATCGACCAGTGTCTGTGCATCCATCGTTCTCTCCTGCCAGCGCGTTACCCGGGAAATGCATCCTGCCCCACTCGAGGGTCCGGCTCAAGAGCGGACAGGAGAGATAACGACCGCGAGCAGCCTGCCGGACTTAACGCTGATCTGCTGCGAAATCCGGGCTTTCGGCCAATTTCATTCAATCGGATTCGTTAAATAGCCGACTATTCGCCTCATCCGATTGATAAACTTGTCTCGAAATCCGACTTTCTCGCGACGACCGGTCAAGCCCGGCAGACTGCTAGAATGCCAACACTCCCACTCAAATCTGCCCCATGCCGCTGTGCCGGCGGCGGGCCATCGACAATGAGGTTAGACGTGATCATCAAACCCAAGGTTCGCGGTTTCATCTGCACCACCACCCACCCCGTCGGCTGCGAGAAGAACGTGCTCGAGCAGATCGAGGCGACCCGTGCCCGTGGACTGGACCCGTCCGCGGGTCCGAAGAAGGTGCTGGTGATCGGGGCCTCCAGCGGCTACGGCCTGGCGGCACGCATCACTGCAGCCTTCGGCTATGGCGCCGACACCCTGGGCGTGTTCTTCGAGAAGCCGGGCAGCGAGAAGAAACCCGGCACTGCGGGCTGGTACAACTCAGCCGCCTTCGACAAGTTCGCCAAGGCGGAAGGGCTCTACAGCAAGTCGATTAACGGTGACGCCTTCTCCCACGAAGCCCGCGAGAAGGCCATCGAGCTGATCCAGAAGGACCTGGGCCAGGTGGATCTGGTGGTCTACTCGCTGGCGTCGCCGGTGCGCAAGCTGCCCGATTCCGGTGAGCTCAAGCGCTCCAGCCTGAAGCCGATCGGCGAGACCTACCGCGCCACCGCCATCGACACCAACAAGGACACCATCATCGAGGCCGAGGTGGAGCCCGCCACCGAGCAGGAGATCGAGGATACCCGGGCGGTGATGGGCGGCGAGGACTGGGAGCTGTGGATCGACGCCCTGGACCGCGCCGGCGTGCTGGCCGAAGGCGCCCGCAGCGTGGCCTTCAGCTATATCGGCACCGAGATCACCTGGCCTATCTACTGGCACGGCGCCCTGGGCAAGGCCAAGGAAGACCTGGATCGTGCCGCCGGCGAGATCGACAGCAAGCTCAAGGCCACGGGCGGCGGTGCCAACGTGGCGGTGCTGAAGTCGGTGGTGACCCAGGCCAGCGCCGCGATACCGGTCATGCCGCTCTATATCTCCATGGTCTACAAGGTGATGAAGAAGAAAGGGCTGCATGAGGGTACTATCGACCAGCTCAACCGCCTGTTCGGTGAGCAGCTCTATTCACCCCGTGGTCAGGCCGGCGAGTTCGACACCGATGACGCCGGCCGCCTTCGCCTCGACGACTGGGAACTGCGCGATGACGTGCAACAGGCTTGCAAGGACCTCTGGCCCAAAGTGACCAGCGAAAACCTGTTCGAGATTACCGACTATGCTGGTTACAAGCATGAGTTCCTGAAGCTGTTCGGGTTCGAGCGTGATGACGTGGACTACGAAGACGATGTGAACCCGGACGTGACCTTCGATGTCGTGAGTTTATAGGGACTGCGTATAGGGTCTGCGAATCGCGGCATTCTATGAGGTTCGCAGTATGAGATTTCCCCAGCATGGAGGTGCGCGATGGACACCAAGGAGAGCAAGACGGCGCAAGAGGAGGAGCAGCACATGAAGGAGGTGAGGATGCCGGAGGACTTCGAGCATCCGGAGCCGGACGAGGACCAGCCGGAGGCGAAGCAGCCGCCCCAGAACCTGCAATGGATTCTGCTGGTGGCGGCGCTGATTGCCGGTGCGATTCTGGTCTTCACGCTGGTCTGGCCCTGATCCATCCTGCGCTATCCCGGCCGGCAGCCGAAGGCGCAGGGGGCGCCTGTTCTGAGCTGCCGGCGCGGGGCGACTTAGAACAGCGCTCGGCGTAGCCCCTGTCAATCGAGTAAGATCACAGCCTCGATTCGGCCCACGGCGTAGTGCTACATGCCCGACACCCCCACCGCCAATTTCTCTGCGTCTGCGACCCGCTGGGTCGGGGTGCTGACGCTGCCGGGCTTTTCATTGCTCGCCCAGGCCTGTGCCCTTGAGCCGCTGATAATGGCCAACCAGCTGGCCGGCAGGCGTCTCTATCGCGTGCAGGCCTTCAGTCCTGTTGGCGGCGAGACGCCCAGTCTCGCCGAGCTCAGCCTGGCCGCGGCCAGGCCATTCTGCGACGTGACGGCCGAGCTGGACATGCTGGTCGTCTGCGCCCCGGCGCCCCTGTCGGCCAGCGCCGATGACACCATTGTCGAGCGCCTGCGTGTGCTGGGCAGAAGCGGCCTTACGCTGGTTGGCGTGGGGGGGGGCACCGAGCTGTTGGCCCGTGCCGGCGTGCTGGATGGCTACCGTGCCACGCTGCCCTGGCAGCGCTTCGCCGCCTTTACCCGCGACTTTCCCCGGGTGCGGCTCTCCCAGCAGCTGTTCGAGATCGACCGTGACCGTCTCACTTGCGGTGGCGGTACGGCGGCCATGGACATGATGATGACGCTGATCGCTTCACACCATGGCAGCGAGCTGGCCGAACGGGTCTCCGAGCATTTCGTGCTGGAGCGGATCCGCATGGCAGACGAGCCCCAGCAGGTGCCGCTGCGTGCCCGGCTGGGCCATGCGCCGGCGCCGCTGGTGGATGCGGTGATGCTGATGGAGGCCAATATCGAGGAACCGCTGACCACCCATGAGCTGGCCGAACACCTGGGGATCTCCCGGCGCCAGCTGGAGCGGCTGTTCAAGAAGTATCTCCAGGCGGTGCCCGGCCGCTACTACCTCGACCTGCGCCTGCAGGAAGCCAGGCGCCTCCTGCGCGAAAGCGACTTGCCCGCCGGCGAGATCGCCATGAAGACGGGCTTCTCCTCCCCGGCGCACTTCTCCACGGCCTATCGCAACCATTTCGGCGTAACGCCCCGGGAGGAGCGTCTGCATTGAGTCGTTGTTGGCAGGCTAGGCCTTGTCACCCGACATGACCGCATCGGCTACCCGCTCTGCCTTGTGGGCTAGCAGCGCACGAAACAGCGACCCCAGCATCACCGGCCTGTCGAGCTCGATCTCGAAGCCGGCACTCTCCAGCAGGGGGCGGGCCTGGCGGGTGATGTCCGTGGCCACGGTCGCGGTAAAGGCGTTGAGCGCGCGCCTTGCCAGGCCGGCGGCACGCTCGTCGGACTGGAACTTGTCCATCACGCAGAGCTGACCATCCCGGTTGAGCACCCGGTGCGCCTCGGCCAAGCCTTGTCGGGGGTTCGGCATCACTGCCAGGATCAGGTGCATGATGACCGCATCGAAGTGACCGTCGGGGTAGTCGAGTGCCTCGGCGTCCATTACCCGGCACTCCACGTCCATGCCCAGCCGTTCCGCGCGCTGCTTCATGCGCTTGACCATGGCGGGGGAGAGGTCGGTGGCTTGCACTTCCACGTCCCGGGGCAGAAAGGGCAGGTCCAGCCCGGTGCCGGCCCCCACCAACAGCACTCGCATGCCGGCCTGCCAGTCCACGGCGTCCAGCGACAGCTGCCGGGGACGGCGAAAGCTGCGGTCGGCGATGAAATCGTAGACGGGGGCGTAGAACCCGTAGCGGATTCGATTCCAGGCCGTGGTGTTGAACATGGTCTTGCTCCGGGGGATGGTTATTACGCAAGCCTAGCAGGCTGTCGGATCACCGGGCCTTGTCATTGCGCATACCGACAGCCATTTTCACAAGAGGGAGTCCCATAGCTGAAAGCCTGGATGGCAGGGCCTCCGTATACTCGAATGACAGTAGCGCTTCGCTTCCCCTTTACGCTGGAATGGAGACCGACATGAGCCAGACCCCGACCCGCGCCGACTTCGATCAGTACATGGTGCCCAACTACTCACCCCAGAAGGTCATTCCGGTGCGCGGCGAGGGTAGCCGTCTGTGGGATCAGGAGGGGCGCGAGTACATCGACTTCGCCGGGGGGATCGCGGTGAACTCACTGGGGCACTGTCACCCGGTGCTGGTCGATGCGCTCACCAAGCAGGCCAGCAAGCTCTGGCATCTTTCCAACGTCTATACCAACGAGCCGGCCCTGGCGCTGGCCCGGACCCTGGTGGAGCGCACCTTCGCCGACAAGGTCTACCTCTGCTCCTCCGGCGGTGAGGCCAACGAGGCGGCACTCAAGCTGGCGCGGCGCTGGGCCCACGACAATGTCGGTGAGCACAAGACCCGGATCGTCTCGTTCTCGCAGTCGTTCCATGGTCGCACCTTCTTCACCGTCAGTGTCGGCGGTCAGCCCAAGTACTCCCAGGGCTTCGGCCCGGTGCCGGGAGGCATCGTCCACGGCGAGTTCAACAACCTGGACAGCGTCCGCGACCTGATCGACGACGACACCTGTGCGGTGATGGTCGAGCCGATGCAGGGCGAGGGCGGTATCGTGCCGGCCACCCAGGAGTTCCTGCAGGGGCTGCGGGACCTGTGCGATGCCCACGATGCCCTGTTGATCTTCGACGAGGTGCAGACCGGGGTGGGCCGTACCGGCGCCCTCTACGCCTACATGGAGTATGGCGTGACGCCGGACATCCTGACCAGCGCCAAAGGCCTGGGCGGCGGATTCCCGGTGGGGGCGATGCTGACCACCGATCGTGTCGCCCCGGCGCTGGCCATCGGTACCCATGGCTCCACCTATGGCGGCAATGCGCTGGCCTCCGCCGTGGCCCTGGCCGCGGTCGAGCATATCGCCACGCCAGCCGTTCTCGACGGCGTGAAGCAACGCCATGATCTGTTCCGTGAACATCTCGAGGCGATCAACCGCAAGCACGGCGTATTCAAGGAGATCCGCGGCATGGGGCTGCTGGTCGGTGCCGAAATGGCACCCGACTATGAAGGCCGGGCCAAGGACATCCTGCCGCTGGCCATCGATGAGGGTTTGATGGCGCTGATCGCCGGTCCCAACGTGCTGCGCATGGCGCCGTCGCTGGTCATTCCCGAAGCCGATATCAGCGAGGGTATGGCGCGCCTCGAGCGGGCCGTGGCGCGACTGGTGGCGGCCAAGTGAAGGCCGGCCAGCCCATGCAAGACGCCGCCAACCGACCCGGAGACCCTGCCATGATGGTCGTACGCCCCGTTCGGCCGGCCGACCTGCCGGCGCTGGAACGGCTTGCAGGTACCGCCACGCCGAGCCTGACCAATCTGCCGGCCCACCGCGATCGCCTCGAAGAGCGCATCGCCCGCTCGCGGCAATCCTTCAGCCGTGAGGTGGATTTTCCCGGCGACGAGCTCTACACCTTCGTCCTCGAGGACCTGGATCGCGGCGAGGTGGTGGGTACCGCCACCATTCGCGCCGAGGCCGGTGCCCGGGAGGCCTACTACACCTATCGCCAGGAGACCCTGATCCACGCCTCGCAGCAGCTCAACGTGCGCCGCGAGGTGCAGACCCTGGCGCTCTCCCATGAGGTCTCCGAGACCACCCAGCTCTGCGCGCTGTCGATCGAGCCTCGCTACCGTGGCACCAGCGCGGAAAGCTTGCTGCGCCGGGCCAGGCTGATGTTCATCGCTCAGTACCCCGAGCGTTTCGCCGAAGTGCTGGCCATGGCCTTTCCCGGCTACCTGGACGAGCAGGGCGAGTCGCCGTTCTGGAACAGCGTGGGGCGCCACTTCTTCGTGCGTGACTACCACGACATCAACTACCTGGCGGGGGTGCGCTCCAAGAGCTTTATCGCCGAGGTGATGCCCCAGTTTCCGCTCTACCTGGCGCTACTGACGCCCCAGGCCCGTGCGGCAATCGGGCGCGAACACCCGGACCATGAACCCGCCATGGCCGAGATGCTGGCCGAGGGCTTCCTGCGTTCTCGCCATGTGGACATCTTCGATGCCGGCCCGGTGATCAAGGGCGAGCGCGATCGCCTGGCCAGCTTCCGGCGTGCCGCCTGGCATCCGGTTCGCGTTCGCCCGGCCCACCTGCTGCCGGACGCTGAGCCTGCCATGATCGCCAATCAGCGGCTGGCCGACTTCCGCTGCGTGGTGGCCCGCTATGCGCTGTCGCCCACCGGCCAGCTGATGCTCTCGACCGAGCACGCCGAGCTGCTGGGCGTGGAGGAGGGGCGTGCGGTGCTGGTGGCACCGCTGGCCCTGGCGGCGACAGACGCCGAGCTGGGCTACGACGAGGGGGAGCTGTGATGCGTATTCGAGCGATTGCCGAGTCCGACCTGGATGAGCTGCAGGCCCTGGCCCGCGAGACCGGGGTCGGCTTCACGTCGTTGCCCGACAACCGTGAGTTTCTCGCCGAGAAGATCGAACTGGCCGTGACGGCCTTCGAGCAGCGCAGCCCGGCGGACAGGCGCAACTACTTCTTCGTGCTGGAGGACGAGACCAGCGGCGAGCTGGCCGGCTGCTGCGCCATCGAAGGGCAGGTGGGTCGCGAGGTGCCGTTCTATCACTATCGCCTCGGCACCCTGGCCCACTCCTCGGTGCAGCTCGACCTGCACCGCACCATCGACACCCTCTTCCTCAGCTCGGACCATACCGGCGATGCCGAAGTGGCGTCGCTGTTCCTGCGCCCCCAGTATCGTGGCGAGGATCGTCGCCATCAGCGCAACGGCGCGCTGCTGTCGATGATGCGCTGGCTGTTCATCGCCGAGTTTCGCGACCAGTTCCCCGACAAGGTGCTGGCGGAGATGCGCGGCGTCTTCGACGAGCGTGGCAAGAGCCCCTTCTGGGAGTGCCTGGGAAGCCACTTCTTCCCGCTGGACTTCGACGAGGCGGACCGCCTGACTGGCCTGGGCCAGAAGAGCTTCATCGGCGAGCTGATGCCCAAGTTCCCCATCTATACGCCGTTTCTCTCCGACGAAGCCCGCGCCTGCATCGGCCAGGTGCACCGCCATACCCGCCCGGCGCTCGCCATGCTCAAGAAGGAGGGGCTGCGCTGGGAGGGCTTCATCGACATCTTCGACGGTGGCCCCACCGTGGAGGCCTATATCGACGACGTGCGCGGCGTGCGCAAGTCACGGCGCTGCCGGGTGGAGGTTCATGCCGGCAGCGAACCGCCTGCCGCTCGCCCGCGATGGCTGGCGGCCAGCACCGACATGGCCGCTTTCCGCGCCGCCTGGGTAGCCGGCGGACCCAATGAGGACGACACCATCACCCTGAGCGAACAGGAAGCGCAGCGGCTCGGCGTGGTCGCCGGCGACGCCCTGCGCGTACTGGATACCGAGGAGACACCATGAAAGCCATGCAGCAGCTGTTGATCGACGGCAACTGGCAGGCGGGGGATGCCACCCGCTTCACCAAGCAGGACCCGGTCTCCGGTGACACCCTGTGGCAGGGAAACGGCGCCGGCGATTCCCAGGTGGTGGCGGCGGTGGCTGCCGCCCGCGGTGCCTTTGCCCCCTGGGCGCGGCGCGCCTTCGAGGAGCGGCTGGCGGTGGTGGAACGCTTTCGCGAAGTGCTGGAGGCGCATCGCGAGGACCTGGCGCGCACCATCGCCTCGGAAACCGGCAAGCCGCTCTGGGAGGCGCGCACCGAAGTGGGCGCCATGATCGGCAAGGTGGCGATCTCGGTGCGGGCCTACCATGAGCGCACCGGCGAGCGCAGCCGGGACGTGGGCGACACCCGCGCGGTGCTGCGGCATCGGCCCCATGGGGTGATGGCGGTGTTCGGTCCCTACAATTTCCCCGGGCACTTGCCCAACGGCCATATGGTACCGGCACTGCTGGCCGGCAACACCGTGGTGTTCAAGCCCAGCGAGCAGACGCCGCTGACCGCCGACCTCACCCTGCAGTGCTGGCAGGAAGCGGGCTTGCCCGACGGCGTGATCAACCTGGTTCAGGGCGGTGCCCCGGTGGGGCAGGCGCTCTCGGCACATCCGGGCATCGACGGCCTGCTGTTCACCGGCAGTGCCAAGGTTGGGGGGCTTCTCAACCGCCAGTTCGCCGACCGATTCGACAAGATCCTGGCCTTGGAGCTGGGGGGCAACAACCCGCTGGTGGTCAAGGACGTGCACGACCAGGACGCCGTGGTGCTGACCATCCTGCAGTCGGCCTTCCTCTCCGGCGGCCAGCGCTGCACCTGCGCCCGGCGCCTCATCGTGCCCGAGGGCCAGGTCGGCGATCACCTGCTCGACGCCCTGGTGGACGCCATCGGTCGGCTGCACGTGGCAGGCCAGTTCGAGGAGCCGGCGCCGTTCTACGGCGGCCTTGTCAGCCCGGAGGCAGCCCGGGGGCTGCTCAAGGCCCAGGACGATCTGGAAGCCCTGGGCGGGGTGGTTCTGTCGCGCATGGCGTGCCTGAAGGAGGGCACCAGCCTGCTCAGCCCGGCGCTGATCGACGTGACCGGCCTGGCGGTGCCCGACGAAGAACACTTCGGTCCGCTGTTGAAGGTATACCGTTATAAAGGCTGGGATGAAGCGGTCACTATCGCCAATGACACCCGCTACGGGCTCTCCGCCGGCCTGATTGGCGGCGAGCGCGCCGACTGGGACGACTTCCTGCTGCGCATCCGCGCCGGCATCGTCAACTGGAACCGCCAGACCACGGGTGCCTCGGGCGATGCCCCCTTCGGTGGCGTCGGAGACAGTGGCAATCACCGCCCCAGTGCCTATTATGCCGCCGACTATTGCGCCTATCCGGTGGCCTCCATGGAGAGCGACGCCCTCCACCTGCCTGACCAGCTGCCGCCGGGGGTGGTGTTATGAGCGATGCGGGGACGCTGCACGACGACAGCTACCGGGAAGTCAATTTCGACGGCCTGGTGGGGCCGACCCACAACTACTCGGGGCTGGCCCACGGCAACGTGGCTTCCATGTCCCACGGCGGGCTGGTCTCCAACCCCCGGGAGGCCGCGCTGCAGGGGCTCGCCAAGATGAAGGCGCTGATGGACGCCGGCTATGTCCAGGGGGTGCTGCCGCCCCAGCAGCGGCCGGACCTCGGCGCGCTGAGGGCACTCGGTTTCACCGGCAGCAATTCCCAGGTGCTGACCCGTGCCGCCAGTGAGGCGCCCCAGGTGCTGCGGGCAGTCTGTTCGGCATCGAGCATGTGGACCGCCAATGCCGGCACGGTGACGCCGAGCCTGGATGCGCCGGATGGGCGGGTACACTTCACCCCGGCCAACCTGCAGTCGAGCTTTCACCGCTACCTGGAGCCGGAAACCACCGGACGCGTGCTGGCGGCGATCTTCCACGACGAGGCACATTTCGCTCACCACCCGGTACTGCCGGCGACCCCGGCCTTCTCCGACGAAGGGGCGGCCAACCATACCCGCCTCTGCGGCGAGCATGGCGAGCCCGGCGCACACCTCTTCGTCTACGGCCGGCAGGCCTTCGGAGGGCGCGTCGAGCCGCGCAAATACCCGGCCCGGCAGACTCTGGAGGCGAGCCAGGCCGTGGCGCGCCAGCATGGCCTCAAGGAGGCCCAGACGGTGTTTGCCCAGCAGCATCCCGATGCCATCGATGCGGGCGTGTTCCACAACGACGTGATCGCGGTGGGCAACGGCCCGGTGCTGCTCTACCACGAGATGGCTTTCCTCGACGAGCAGGCGACCCTCGACGAGCTGCGCCGCAAGATGGCGACGCCCCTGATCCCGGTGCGGGTGCCGCTGGAGGCGGTGAGCCTCGAGGACGCCGTGGCCTCCTACCTGTTCAACTCCCAGCTGCTGACCAACCCCGATGGCAGCATGACTCTGGTGGTGCCCGGCGAGTGCCAGGAGCGCGAGACCGTATGGCGCACCATCCAGGATCACCTGCTGGCGGGCAACAATCCCATCGGCGAGGTGCTGGTCAAGGACGTGAAGCAGAGCATGCGCAACGGCGGAGGCCCCGCCTGCCTGCGTCTGCGGGTGGCCCTCTCGCAGGTGGAGCGATCGGCCCTGAGCGGCCGCGTGCTGCTCAACGACGGGCTCCATGAGGAGCTGGCCGCCTGGGTCGGGCGTCACTACCGCGACCGCCTGGCGCCCGACGACCTGGCCGATCCGCAGCTCGCCGACGAGACCCTCGCTGCGCTGGACGAGCTGACCCGTATCCTCCAGATCGGCTCGGTCTACCCCTTCCAGTTGGGTTAGGCTTTCCGCGAGACGTCATTTACCGCCGAGACCTAAACAGAATAGGGACATCATGCGAGATATCACGATCGTGCGGCTGAATACCGATTCCGACCATGTGGCGACGGTTGCGAGCTGGACCTACGCCGAATGGGGGCATTTGAATCCCGCGTACACGGCTGAAACCTGGCGGGAGGCTTTTCGCCGCGAGTGCGGCGATGGCGGGGTGCCCTCAGTGTTCGTGGCCATGCAGGGTGACCGACCGGTGGGAACGGCGGCGCTGATGGCCGAGGACATGGACAGCCGCCGCGAACTCACGCCCTGGCTCGCCTCGGTGTTCGTGCTGCCGGAGTGGCGAGGGAGGGGCATTGCCGCCAGGCTGATCCGTCGCGTCGAAGAGGAGGCCGTCGCCTGTGGGGTCGACCAGTTCTATCTGTTCACCCCCGATCAGCAGGGGCTCTATCGCCGCCTAGGCTGGAGCGACCACGAAGAGCTGAGCTACCGGGGCGAGAACGTCACCATCATGCTGCGCCGGCTCGAGGCATGACGACCGCCTCCCCGCAGGCCTTGTACCGGGAGGCGTTGGAATCCTGAGCCGCCAGCAGGAGATGCAGCTGGTCCGATTAGGAGCTGGCGACTAGCTGGCGCTGCCACCTCCGCCGACGATGCCGCCGCGCAGGCCGCTCTGGTTGTCGCTGGCGCGAAGGTGCCGGGAGACGGCGTCTTCCGGTGAGCCGGCCATCTCGCGGAACATGCCCATGGAGCCGAGCAGGGCGGAGGACTCGTAGGGCACGAAGACCCGCTCGCCGTTCTTGGCCATGTTGGGCAGACCCTTGATGTAGCTCTGGCCGAGCAGGTAGCCCACGACGGTGCGCTTGTGCTCGTCGCTGTCGCCGATGGCGCTGAGTACCAGCTTGATCGACTCCTGCTCGCCCTGGGCGCGCAGGATGGCGGATTCCTTGTCGCCCTGGGCGTTGAGGATCGCCGACTCGCGCTGGCCCTGGGCCATGGCGATGGCAGCGGACTTCTCCCCCTCGGCTTCGGTAACGGTGGCCCGGCGCTTGCGTTCGGCGGCCATCTGCAGGCGCATGGCGGACTCCACCTCTTCGGGCATGGCGATGTCCTGCACCTCGACCCGTGAGATCTTCACGCCCCACTTGGAAGCAGCTTCTTCCATGGCAGCCTGGATCTCGTTGTTGACCTCGGCGCGGGACTCGAACAGCTTGTCGAGTTCCATCTTGCCGACCACCGAGCGCAGCGTGGTCTTGGCCAGCACCTCCACCGCCTGGCTCATGTTCTCCACTTCATAGACGGCGCGCTTCGGATCGATGATCTGGTAATAGAGCGCGCCGTTGATGTTCACCGTGACGTTGTCGGTGGTCACCACCGGCTGACCGGGGAAGTCCATCACCGTCTCGCGGCGGTCGATGCGCGTCTCATGGCTGGTGATGGCGTGGTACTCCTCGCCCATCTTGCGGTAGCGGATCATGGCGATGGCGCGGGGCTGGTCGATGAAGGGCACGATGATGTTGATGCCGCTCTCCAGCAGTCGATTGAACGACCCCAGGCGCTCGATGACCATCACCTCCGACTGGCGGACGACCACTAGCCCCTTGGCGATGACCAGGATGCCGATAACGACGATGATGAGGGCGAGGATTAGCCCCGGGCTGACGGGAAGGTCCATGTTCACGATGTACTGCTCCTTGTCTTTGGCGAGTGCATGTTGGTGATGATGCGTTGAAAGGTCTTCCAGGGGTTGCTTCTTGGTGGACGTGGCGTGAATGAAGCGTCGCGTCCTACTCCTTCTGTTACTTCTTGCAGTGGCTGACGATGGCCGTGGTGCCGTCGAACTGCTTGAAGACGACCAGAGTACCTTCGGGTAGGTCGGTCTCGCCGGTTTCGTCGACGCGCAGTCGGTAGAAATCACCGTTGATCTTGACCCCGCTGGCATTGTCGAAATCACGCTTCAGCGTCGTGTAGGTATGCCCCTTTTCCACGCCGGTGCCAGTGGTGCCGTAGGCGACGCCGCGAGGAGAAAACCAGGGGCGAATGACCATAATGGCCAAGGGCACGAGCAGCCCCGAGAAAATGCCCATTCCCAGCAGTTGCCAGGGCAGCGACAGGCCCAGGGCTGCCAGTGCTGCCGTAAACGCGGCGGCAACGCCCAGTGCCAGCAGCACCATGCCGCCCGACGTGAGTTCCGCCAGCCCTAGCAGCAGGGCGATGGCAATCCAGATCAGGGCAGGGTTCCAGTCCATGAGGCGTTCCGTGGCTCGGGGGAGAATGTAACTCGTGGAAAAATGAAGTAGGGCTCGTGTCAGGAAACCACCACGAGGGTACTCGGTTACCGCGTCATGGGCTATGCCCGCGAGAGACTTGCCATCCTCGATGACTTGAGCCGCCTCATTTAGGTCGGTAGTGACGACCCATCACGGTAGGGCAACGCCGGGTTGGCGCGGCTTTGAGGAACTTGTCCCATATCGCGGCCTCAAAGTATGGCACCTGGAACTCTTGACCCTTGTGCCGCCTGCAGGTTTCAGAATGGGATTGTCAGGTGTTTCGATCCACATCCAAAGGAGCTCTCGATGACCCATCGTCAGCCACGTCATCCGCACCGTAACGACGAGATCCTTACCATTTCCGCCAGCCGCTCTCAAGGTATGCCGAATTGGACACTCGCGCTCGGCGCAGTCGCTCTGGCCGGGGCCGTGCTGCTGGCTCAGCCGGCGACTGCCGGCAGCCATGGCGATGATCATGGCCACCAGGATCACGGCGAGACCCGTGCAGACCACGAACTTGCCGATAACCCGGCGGTGCAGGCCTATCGCGAAGCCAATGATCGCATGCACGAAGGCATGATGGGCGACTTCACCGGCGATGCCGACGTGGACTTCGCTCGTGGCATGATCCCTCATCATCAGGGTGCCATCGACATGGCCAACATCGTGCTCGAGCATGGCGAGGACGAAGCGATTCATGACCTGGCCCGTGAGATCATCGAAGCTCAGGAAGAAGAGATTGCCTTCCTCCGGAACTGGCTAGATGAGCGCGGTCACGACGTCGACTGACCTCCACCGGGGGTAGTGGTAACCTGTGCAGGCGGCCTCCGGGCCGCCTGTTCGCGTCAGGTGTACCTGTCGCGCTGCCATCCTCGCCCACAACCAAGGAGGCCCGATGACACTGCTGACCTGGATCGGCATTACCCTCTGCCTGACCCAGTCGGCGATGTTCTCGGGACTCAATCTCGCCTTCTTCTCGATCAACAAGCTGGAACTTGAGCTCGAGGCTCGCAAG
>SKVX01000013.1 GCA_007129225.1 Halomonas sp. | reverse complement strand
CTCGGAAGTGAAACCACTCAGCGCCGATGATAGTGTGGGGCCTCCCCATGCGAAAGTAGGTCACCGCCAGGCACCTAATACAAAACCCTGCCTCACTTCCGTGCGGCAGGGTTTTTTTATGCCTGAAATGCGAATCCAAAGGGTCTATCGATTTGGTCGCTTCTGACCATGTGGTACTATGAAAGGCCGATATTAACGATGAGCCAAGGCTGACATGCAGAGACAAGAGAGCTACAGCTACGACGAATTGATTCAGTGTGGGCGCGGAGAGCTTTTCGGGCCTGGAAACGCGCAGCTTCCGTTGCCGCCGATGTTGATGTTCGATCGAATTTCGCGGATTACGGAAGAGGGTGGGCAGTTCGGCAAGGGCGAGGTGATCGCTGAGCTGGATGTCAAACCGGATCTTTGGTTCTTCAATTGCCATTTTGAGGGCGACCCGGTGATGCCTGGCTGTCTTGGTCTCGACGCAATGTGGCAGTTGGTCGGCTTCTTTTTGGGATGGTCTGGTGGTCCAGGACGGGGTCGTGCGCTGGCCGGAGAGGTCAAATTTACTGGTCAGGTAACACCCAAGGCGCAGCTGGTCCGTTACCACGTTGAGATCAAACGTCTGGTCAAGCGCCGACTCTACATGGGTATCGCTGACGCCACCATGGAGGTGGATGGGCGGGTGATCTATACCGCCGAGGACCTGCGTGTAGGTCTTTTCACTTCGACGGATTCGTTCTAGAGGAAGTAGCCATGCGACGTGTGGTAGTTACCGGTCTGGGTATCGTATCCAGCCTTGGCAATAACAAGAATCAGGTTGAGCAATCACTGCGGGCAGGGAAGTCCGGTATCGAGTTCAGCCCGATCTACGAGGAACTCGGCTTCCGTTCGCATGTTCACGGCAGTCTCAAGATCGACCCTGCCGAGCACATCGATCGTAAGCTGATGCGTTTCATGGGTGGGGCTTCAGCCTATGCCTACCTGGCCATGCAGGAGGCGATTGATGATGCCTGCCTGACTGAGGATGTGATCTCAAATGTGCGAACCGGCTTGATCGCTGGCTCTGGGGGTGCTTCGAACGAGAACGTCGTAGCTGCTGTTGATACGCTGCGTGAAAAGGGCCTGCGGCGTGTCGGCCCGTATATGGTGCCACGTACCATGGGCAGCACAACCACAGCCTGCTTGGGTACAGCATTCAAGATCAAAGGCGTTAGCTACTCGATCAGTTCGGCCTGCGCTACCAGTGCCCACTGCATCGGTAACGCGGCAGAGTTGATCCAGCTGGGTAAACAGGACGTCGTCTTTGCCGGTGGCGGCGAAGAGCTGCACTGGTCGCTGACCATGCTCTTTGATGCCATGGGTGCGCTTTCGTCCAAGCGCAATGCTACGCCATCGCTGGCGTCACGTGCGTACGATGCAGACCGTGACGGTTTTGTGATCAGCGGAGGTGGCGGCATTGTGGTGTTGGAAGAGCTTGAACACGCACGTCGGCGAGGTGCGCGTATCTATGCTGAGCTGGTCGGCTATGGTGCGACCTCTGATGGGTACGACATGGTCCAGCCCTCAGGAGAAGGCGCGGCACGTTGCATGCGCCAGGCCCTGGCCAGCGTGAATTCACCGTTGGACTACCTCAACGCGCACGGTACCAGCACGCCGGTTGGTGATATGCGTGAGCTGCAAGCGATCCGAGACGTCTTTGCCGATAATGCGCCACCCATCAGTTCGACCAAGTCGCTGAGTGGTCATTCACTTGGTGCGGCGGGTGTACAGGAGGCGATCTACTCACTGTTGATGATGCAGGGCGGTTTTGTGACGGCGTCGGCCAATATCGACCAGCTTGATCCAGAGGCTGAAGGTTTCCCGATCGTACAAGTGACGCGTGATGCCGAGCTCAATACGGTCATGTCGAACAGCTTTGGTTTTGGTGGAACCAACGCCAGCCTGGTTTTTCAGCGTCTTGCAGACGAGTTGTAAGCCCGTAAGCGAGAGCCAGCCATGGACATCGCCGGCTTACCAGCGAATCACGTTGCTGGAGACCGACTCTACTAACCGCGAAGCATTGGACCAGGTGCGCAAGAACCCTTGCCCGGTGCGCGTCCTTGCAGGCACGCAGCGCGCTGGCCGTGGTCGGCGCGGGCGGCAATGGCTCTCGCCGATTGGCGGGCTTTACCTCTCGCTTGGCTTGCGACTGCCCGTCGGTGCAGTGGCGCTATCAGCGCTGCCGCTGATGGCGGCGGTCGAGGTGGCAGAGCGACTTGATCATTGCGGTGTGATAGGTATTGGAATCAAGTGGCCGAATGATCTGGTGACGCCTCAGGGCAAGCTGGGCGGTATCTTGGTCGAAGCGGTACCGGCATGTGCTGGTGAGCTGGCAATAGCCATTGGTTGTGGCCTTAACTTGAGCCCCGTTGCACCAGATATTCGTGCGCAAATCGACCAGCCGGCTGCGAATCTGCATGGCTGGGCAGAGGGCGATCGCGTTCAGTTAGCCGACGAGCTGGCGGGCGCCTGGCTCCAGTGGGTGAACAAAAACGCGTGCGCGGTCGATCCAAACCTATGGAGACGTTGGGCGCGTTGGGACGTGCTCTATCGGCGCGATGTGATCGTGGACAGGGATGGCTGCAAATACACGGGATACGCTGACGGCATCGATGAACAGGGGCGTCTGCGAGTGGTGGATCAGGAAGGTGCCTTCATTATTGATGCCGGTGAAGTGACGGTGCGGCGGTCTGTGGGGTCGTGAGCAGATGAGTGCAACGAGGTTGTTGATAGATGTCGGAAATACGCGTCTGAAGTGGGCTTTTAGTGACCACCAGGGGCTCGTCCCTGGTGAAACGATCATGGCCAGTCCGCGCTTGAACAAGGGCTTGCTCAAGCGCTACTGGGGAGCGCTGGAGAAGCCGGAGGCGGTCATTTTGTCCAGCGTGGCAGCGCCTCGTGTGACCGCGGGGGTTGTCGAATGGCTGGCGCAGCAGTGGGATTTGTTTCCACAGCAGGTGCAGGCGACTCAGCGACAGTGCGGCGTGATAAACGGTTACCACAAGCCTGAGCAGCTGGGAGCGGATCGATGGGCAGCCTTGATTGCGGCGCGACAGCTGTTTCAAGGCAATTTGTGTGTGATCGATTGCGGGACAGCGGTCACGCTCGATCTCCTGGCCAAGGCTGGCGAACATCGGGGTGGGTTGATCCTGCCCGGCCTGCAGATGATGCACAATGCGCTGGTACGTGATACGGCCGGCATTCAGAACGGTGGCGTGGCACAGGCCGAAGATGGGCTGATGGCACGCTGCACTTCGGCCGGGATCGAGGCCGGTACCCTCTACATGCTGGTGGCAGCACTGGATCGGATACGAGCCGATGTGACGGCGAGCCTGGGCAGCGAATGCCGCTTCGTCCTCACCGGTGGCGATGCCGGTAGGATTGCTGAGTTGATCAGTTTCACGGCGGAGGTGGCGCCGTGGCTGGTCTTGCAGGGGCTCGACATTATGGCTGGCGGGCAAGGTAATGTATTGCAGGGTGATGCTGCTGTCGCGTAATATGAGCGGTTCTTTCGGGAGCAGGCTGGCGTAGCTCAGTTGGTAGAGCGGCTGCCTTGTAAGCAGTAGGTCGCAGGTTCGACTCCTGTCGCCAGCTCCATTTTGTGCTTGACGCGGTGTCTTGTGCAAGCCATAATGAACGGCTTGTGTTTGGAGGGGTGCCCGAGCGGCCAAAGGGATCTGACTGTAAATCAGACGGCATAGCCTACGTAGGTTCGAATCCTACCCCCTCCACCATAATCAGCCCAGTGCGGGTGTAGTTCAATGGTAGAACCTCAGCCTTCCAAGCTGATGGCGCGGGTTCGATTCCCGCCACCCGCTCCAAGTTTGGGTGGGGAGTGCAGTAGATGTAGATGATATACGCCCATATAGCTCAGCAGGTAGAGCACTTCCTTGGTAAGGAAGAGGTCACCGGTTCAAGTCCGGTTATGGGCTCCAGTTTTGAGGTTTCCGTCTGCTGATGTGGGCGGTGTTGGTACTGATAAATCGCAACTATCCACAGATCCGAGGAGCTCCGCGATGTCCAAGGAAAAGTTTGAACGCAAGAAGCCGCACCTGAACGTTGGTACGATTGGTCACGTGGACCACGGCAAGACGACGTTGACGGCGGCGCTGACCAAGGTTCTGTCGGCCAAGTTTGGTGGAG
>SKVX01000502.1 GCA_007129225.1 Halomonas sp. | reverse complement strand
GCGATGGTAGGAGATCAGGCCGGCCTTCTGCAGCTTACCGGCCGACTCGGTGACGCCCTCTCGACGCACGCCAAGCATGTTGGCGATCAGTTCCTGGGTCATCAGCAGCTCGTTGGTCGGCAAGCGATCCAGGCTCAGCAGCAGCCAGCGGCATAGCTGCTGATCCAGGTTGTGATGCCGGTTGCATACCGCGGTCTGCGCCATCTGGGTGATCAGTGCCTGGGTGTAACGCAGCAGCAGGTCCTGCAGGGGACCTGCACGATAGAACTCGGCCTTCACTAGCGCCCCCTTGAGCCGATAGGCGCTGCCCGCGCTCTGCACGATGGCACGGCTCGGCGTGGTTTCGCCGTCCATGAAAAGCGAGATGCCGACGACACCCTCAGCACCCACAACGGCGATTTCAGTCGAATCGCCATCATCCATGACGCACAGCAGCGATACGATGGAATCCGTCGGAAAATAGACATGACGCATCGTCTCCCCCGACTCGGCTAGCGAAGCCCCCAGCTTCAACTCGACCGGCTCGAGGAGGGGTGCCAGGCGCAGGTATTCATCAATCGGCAAGGCTGCCAGCATGGAATTCTGACGTGGATCGGATTGTTGGGCCATCGTTGACAACACTCCTCTAGCTGACAAGTTCCCCGCGCGCGGGCAACCGTCCACACACGCGCCGGAGTCGAAACACTTGCTATGCACGTTAGCCCAAGAAGACACAATTGCTATGCTCATTAGGCAAACGCTGCAGAAATACCCGCCGCTAGGCCTGGAGCCGCCCGAGGTGGACTTGTCCCACGATACCGGAGAGGTGCCCAGGACAGAAGCACCCCGGGGCGTTGAGCATCCAGTCGCAGGCAGCACTTCAAGCGATTCCACAACGCTGCGTTCGCCAGCGCACAGTGAGTGAGTGCCATAAGGTCCATCCTCAGGTTGAGCGTGGCAAAGGAAATGCCTACACAGGATGTGGCGCTCAGCGCTACAGGCGTAATAACACAATCCTATTGAGAGTAATACTCATGAAAGCCATGAACCTTAAAACTAGTTCATTCGAGAAAATCAAACCAACTTCATTTGATGCTGAGGCGATAGAGTTCTGGGACGAACGGGCGCGAATTCAACTGTCTTACATGGACGCAATTACTGCCTATCTTGACTGAGTCTCCTGCCGCTTGAAAATGTCTGCAAATTATTGATACACAAAACTTATCCTGCATCAGGAACATTATTTCTGCCAATAGATATGTGTTGATGTCATGGAATATCGTACTCAATAAATGGAGGGTCGATATCGCCCCGAACCGCGTGATAGCTGAACAATATGCGTAATCAGGAAGTATTATGAAATTCATCTTTGCACTAGCGCTTGGAACGATAGCCTTGCTCTTGGCTATCACCACCCAAGATTCGACTAGCGTGCGAATCTTACTTGCTGCCGTGGGCCTGGCATTATGCGCGGTGGCGCTGAGCCCAGGGGCTGCTCGAGGTAAGCCGAAAGCATCCTGGCACCTTAAACCAGACAAACCCAAGCCGGCGGGCGAGTTCATTGATCGGAAAGCAACAGAAACGGCCACCGTCGCGAAAAGCTAAGTGGCCGTTTTTGCTGATGTTTTTGGCGCGCCCAGAAGGATTCGAACCTTCGACCCCTGCCTTCGGAGGGCAGTACTCTATCCAGCTGAGCTATGGGCGCTTGCTTGCTATGAAGCGGCAACATCGTAACCGCCAGCGCCCGGACTGTCCAGCCTGGCTGTCCCACAGCCGTTGTTAACCTTCGCCCCCGAAGATACGGTATTGGTCGCTCACCCCGCCGGACTCTTCGGCGCGACGCGTTGCCAATTCCAGTTGCTGCTCAAGCACGGCGGCGCTGCCTGCCGTGCCGTTATCCAATATCTGTTTCACCTCGGCTCGGGATCGGGCCACCTCGGCTTCGAGCTCCTCCTCCATGTCGGCGCGATACAGCGCCTCTTCGGCCTTGAGCAGGGCGTACTCCGTACCGGCGAAGCCGGCCAAAGCCACCGCAGTGCCGGTCAGCAGCGCACCCGGGCCGGTGGCTGCGGTGGCGGCAGCCGCGGTGCCGCCGGTGGCCAAGGAGCGAGCGCCATGGACCCCCAGCCGCGCCACGACCCTGCCGGCCACCACTCGCGCTCCCCTCGCGGCGGCACCGGAGGCGAGACGCTGAACCAGCATTCGACTGGTGACCAGACCCGCCACCGCTCCTGCCGTGCCCCAGCGAGCCGTATCCCATTGCCCCTGGAAGGCCTGGCTCAGTGACAGGTCGAAGTCGAGGGTGTGAATGGCTTCGGCGCTATCCGAGGCTACCGTCGCCTGGCGGTCGGCGAAGCGCGCATGCAGCGTCCGGCCGATATCCTCCGCCAGGGCCTGGTGGATCTGCGCAAGCCGGGCCGGGAAATCCGCCTGCAGCTCAGCCAATGCCGATGCGAAGCCGCTCTCCTCGATGAGTCGCTCGGAGAGCTGCGCCTCGAGCCATTCATCCAGGTCGCCGACAATGGCAACGGCCAACCGCGTATAGGTGCCCCGCAGCGAGAAGTACCAGTCGAGATACTCCGGGACGGCCGCTTCCAGGGGGGCAAAGCTGGCCTCGACCCGCTCATTGATCCAGGGTTGCATCTCCTGCTGCAGACGGACTTCCGCCCCCCGGGTGAGCTCGGCAAGCTCACGGCCGAAGGCGGCATGAGTCTCGGCGTCCAGGGTGAGCGTTTCTCCGCTGACCACGACACGAAACAGCGGGGCGTCACTTTGGTCCTGCAGGGCACGGTATCCCTGAGCCAGCGCCACCATCAGCAGCAAGACCAGCAACAGCGAGACGATCCAAGGCTGCCAGCCGAGCGCGCCCCACCGCCGAGCTGCAGTCGGGCCTGCTTGCGTCCCCAACCCCTGGCTTCCTCCAGGTGTAGTCATTCGCACTCCTTCCCGTTCTTCATCGGCAGGGCCTCCAAAATGGCCTCGCGCAGGGTTTCGGTCCCCAGCAGCAAACGTACATAGGCCCAGGCGAAGGCGCTCTGCACCAACAGAAGCAGCAGCCAGCCCACCAGTACCAGGCTTTCGCTGAGCTCGCCTCGCTGGGTGGCATTCTGCATTGCCCAGTACTGGGTGACCTCAAGCGCCCGGGCCAGCCGCTCGAAGAACCCCAGCAGGGAGTCGTGACCATGGGCGGGTACATGGCGCATCAGCGACTCCTCCCAGCCCAGCCCCACCAGGTAGGGCTGGGGAAGCCACAGCGCAAGCAACACCAGCGACAGCGTCAGCAGGAGGCCCAGCGGCCAGACCAGCAGTCGTCGCGTCACCCCCGGCACGTACTCGGCGATGACATGGCGCGCCAGGCGACGACGCATGACGGATCTCAGCAGGATCAGTCCCACTACGCCAACCAGCAGTAATGGCCAGTAGACCGGCGAGAGCAGGCGTAGTTTGACCAACAGCAGGAGGGCAAGCAGGATACCCAGCAGCTGATGCCAGGCGATCATCAGCAGCCCGCCACGCAGCCAGCGATGCCACGGTGAGGCTGCCTGGAGGTACTGGCCCAGCCAGGCCCGACGCCGTAGCCGTGCCGTCTCCAGGCTACCGGCAAAGATCAGCTGGGCCGTGATGACCCAGGCCGGGAGCAGCAGTAGGCTGGCAAGGCCGGAGCCGACCAGCGACCACAGCAGCAGGACAGCCACGACCAGGGCCAAATGGCCATCGCGACGAAACAAGGGGCGCCAGCGTGGGATTGCGTGCCTGGTCATGTGATTCCCCCGTATCACCCTGCTGGCGCGCCGACCCCTGCGTCGCTCACGACGTCAGCGGGACCGGCCTGAACTCAAGTGGACTGGACCATCTCGCTGACCTTTTCCAGGATATGGCGGCCGATGGGGATGGCGGAGGTGGCTGCCGGCGAAGGGGCGTTGCAGACATTCACCGTACGGCGGGTGTTCACGAAGAGAAAGTCGTCGATCAGCCGGCCGTCCCGCGAAACCGCCTGGGCACGCACCCCGGCGGGCCAGGGCTCGAGGTCGTCCAGGGTCAGGCTGGGGCAGTACTTGCGCACCTCCGCAAGATAGCCCTTCTTGAATAGCGAGTTCTTCATCTCCACCAGGCCCGGCTTCAGGTTGCGGCCCAGAACCTTGAGCACCCCTGGATTGGTGAACATGCGTGCCATGTCGGGCAGCGAGATATC
>SKVX01000497.1 GCA_007129225.1 Halomonas sp. | reverse complement strand
TCGACACTGACTCTAGAGAGTATCGTCATAAACGGCCCAGACTTTAGCACTGCGCAAGGTAAAATTCGGGGCTGCCCTCAAAAAACCAATAATCATTTGGTGTTGACGCCTACACGAGTCTCAAGTTCGGAAATGGGGTGCCGATACAAGAGGAAAGCATTCTTACCCTGAGGCAGGGTCGCCAAGGGGGGTTCAGGCTCGGCGTCGTTAACGGTGGATGGATCGCTCGACTCCCGATTATATCGCCAAAGGGGAACGCGTTGCGCATACCGGTTCGGATGGAAGCATTGACTCGATTCCTCTGCTCTCTGCAGGGGCGACTGCTTGCCGGTCTTGCCGCGACGTGGTTAGTCATCGTGGGCATCCTGTTGATGCTGGCCTGGCAGTATGGCAAGGCGCTGGTGGATGAGGTCAACCTTGATCACCTGCGTGACGAGTCGCGCTTGATCGCCGATGGCCTGACTGAGAAGGTGAATCGCCGTCTGCATGCCCTGGCGCGTCTGGCGCCGAGTCTGCAGGGCATGAGTCCGGAGCAACTGGGTGATTTCCTCGAGCATAACCAGGCCTTGATGGAATGGTTCGAAGGTATCATGGTGACCGGGCCCGATGGCGTCGTGCTTGCCGACTGGCCGGTGGTTGAGGGGCGTGCCGGCCTTGATACGTCGGACACCGAATACTTTCGCATGCTGAGCCGCTCTCCGGGGCCCTACGTCAGTGAGCCCTTCGTGGGCCGAGCTAGCGGCGACAGCCTGGTACTGATGCTGGTGCCGCGGATCGACGAGCAGGGGGCTTTCAGCGGTGTCGTCGGTGGAATGGTCAACCTGACGGGGGGCGGCCTGTTCCGCTGGCTGGAGCGAAGTTGGCTGGGCGAGGAGGGGCGTGTCTCCGTGCTCTCGGCATCTGGCGAGGTGTTGTTTCATCCCGGGCGGGCGAGCCGCCAGGCGTTCAACGGATTGCCGGCACTCGACCTGGCTCTGGAGGGCTGGGAGGGAGAAACCGTTGCCCGAGGAGTGAATGGCGAGTCGATGCTGATGTCGTATCGCCAGATCAGGCCGGCGAACTGGATCGTCAAGGTATCGCTGCCTCGGTCCCAGGTTCGTGCCCCGCTGGGTGACTATCTCGTTACGCTTTGGTGGGCCTGGTTGGGGTTGGCGGTACTGTTGATGTTCAGCATGCGCTGGCTGGTCAGGCGATTGCTCGAGCCGCTGCATCGGCTGGAGCGTCAGATCGCCCAGGTGGGGGCAGGGGAGCGTCGCTACCTGGCGCTCTCCACCAGCATGGAAGAGTTGAGGCAGGTAGCCGGCAGCTTCAACCGCCTGGAGCATGAGCGGCTCTCGGCCCTCGAGCACCTGCGAGATCGGCAGGCCTTTCTCGATGCCGTGCTGGGGTCCACGCCGATCGGCATGTTCGTCGCCGATCTCAAGGGGCACCTGAACTACATGAACCCGGCGCTGCTGGAGCTGCTGGGGCTCGATGCGTCCTGTAGCGCCAGCGAATGGTGGGAGCGTATTCATCCGGACGACCGCCAGGGAACCCAAGATATGTGGCGTCACTCCCTCTTGACCGGCAACGACTTCATGCGTCAGCTGCGCTTTCAGCATCAGAATGGGGTCACGCTTTGGGTGGAAGCGCATGCAAGCCAGGTAAGGGGTAGCGACCAGCCCCTGGGTTTCGTGGGCATGGTGAAGGACATCACCGAACGGCGTCAGCAGGAAGCCCTGCAGCGCTGGGAGGCGGAGCACGACCCGCTGACCGGGCTGCTCAACCGCCGCGGTTTCGAGCGTCGTCTGGAGGAGGCGCTGGCGGAATATGCCAAGACCGGTACCCCATCGGTGTTGATCCTGTTCGACCTCGATCACTTCAAACCGATCAACGATGAGGGTGGGCACGCCCTGGGCGACGAAATGCTTCGGCGCATCGCCCAGGTGGTGGCCTGGGAGGTTCGGCGCAGCGATCATGTGGCACGGCAGGGCGGGGACGAGTTTGCCGTTCTGCTGCCCAGCTGCACCCTCAAGCAGGCCGGGGAAATCGCGGAATCCCTGCGGCGAGTGGTTTCAGAGGTCACCGTGGTCAATGAGAGCAGGGTCTACAACATCACGCTTAGCATGGGGGTGACGGCGTTCCAGGAGGGTGATGACGCTGTCGAGACCGTGCTGGCTCGCGCCGATGCCGCCAGCTACGAGGCCAAGGCCAAGGGCCGCAACACCGTGGTCATGGCAGTCCCTGACGACGAGAGTCTCATCGACTCGCTGTGGTGAGTGCTTGCTGTGGTGAGTGCTTGCGAGCTTGTGGGTAAGCGCTTGCGAGGAAGGGGCTATACCGAGGTATTGAAGCGTCCCGGCTGCGCCCTCACTCGACCGCTGGCGCCATAGGTCGTCTTCTCGGCAGCCTCGTGGATGAACTCGAGAAGGCGCTTGTTCTGGCCCATGCGCAGGCCGACAAGTTGACCGTTCATCGTGTTGAGCCGATGAGCCTTCCGCGTCCGCTCCAGGGTGCTTTCCCACTCGTCCAGACAGCCGGCCTCTTCGGCGGCCTGGCGGGCGCCGGCGGCACCCTCGGCATAGCCAAGGCGCTGCTGGACATTGCGACGCAGGGTTTCGCTGGCTTCCAGCTGCTGCAGCCGCTGCTGCTTGTGCTCGGCAATCGCGGCCAGCTGTCGCCCGTCGATATCGGCGGCGGCAAGCAGTTCGCGCTCCTGCTCAAGCAGCTCGATCACGCCGTCAAGGCGCTGCTGCTGCTCGTGGAGAAGCTTGATCAGGCTCATTCGTCACCTTTACCTGCCGTCGATTGCAGCGACTCGATCAGGCCGTCGGCGATGCGGTCGGCACGAATTTCCAGACGGCCTTCCCGAATGGCCTCGCGAATCTCATCGACCCTGGCGGTGTCGATGTCACGGGAGCCGTCGGTGGCATTCTGGCGCAGGTGAGTCGTGGCCGCGGGGCCGGCATCCTGCTGGTTGGACTGACTGGGAGACTTGACTGGCTGCGCCTCTTCGCGTGGCGTCGTCGGCGTCGGGCGAGTCAGGGGGTTCTGGCTGTTGATCTTCACTATAATGGCCTCGTGACCGGTGCTTTTACACGCTATCGGCTGCGCCAGCAAAAACTTTAGGCATGATATAGCGGATGCGCGCAATGCGCATCCGATAGCCCCAGTGTAGACAGTTTGCGTGTCGTCAGAAGTCGACGATCACCAATCCCTCTCCCGCCACTTGCCCGGTGACCATCTCTCGGGAGTCGAAGCGGATCCGGACGCGATCGCCCAAACCGCCGGGCTCCAGCGCCTCTCCTTCGCGGGAGACCCGGAATCCCGTGCCCCTGGCTTCGACCACGACACGTTGATTTCGCTCCACCAGCGGCAGCGAGCGGAACTGGTGGGCCTGTAGCGGCTGGCCGGCGCGCAGCGTGCGAGTCGCCACCTGGCCGACGATCTGTTCGGCATCGAGCAGAGCGTTATTGGGAAGCTCCGCCAAGTTGCCCTGCCGTTGTTCCAGGTGCTCCGCGCGTACCGTGTCGCCGGCGCTGAGCGAGGTCGCCAGCACCGGGAACTCGCCGAGAACGCCGATTTCAGCCTGCATGTAACGCACCTGCCGCCCATCGCTCCCGCACCGCACCCCCACCGACACACGCCCAATCGGCAGCTCGCCTTCACGGGTCAGGAAGGGCTGGGGCGATACGCATTCCGGCAGCCGTGCCGAGGGCGGACGCAGCTCGATGATGATCTCCTCGCCCAGGGGCTGCGCCTCGCCATGAAGAAAGCCATGTACGGCCTGGAGCAGAGCCTCGTCGTCGGCCTTGGCGGTGCCGGGAAGCAGCACCAGGGCGGCGAGGATCGGCCACAGGGTGAGCAGGAACTTAAAGGAGTGACGCTGCATGGCATTTGGCCGAGGTTGGTGATGGTGCCAGTAAATTCTATCGCCCGGTGATCTCATGAAACAGCGGAAATGAATGCGGAAAACCGGTCTGTTCTTGCCATTGATGTGACACCACTCTGGATATTCTTCACTCTCAACAAGTTCCGCACACCGTTCATATTGGGTTTCGACCACGGAGAGCGCCGGCATGATCGATAAGCTCGAGGCCGCCTTTAACTACCACCAGCAGGCGCTGGGCTTGCGCCAGGAGCGCCACAAGGTGCTGGCCAGCAATATCGCCAACGCCGATACGCCGAATTACAAG
>SKVX01000520.1 GCA_007129225.1 Halomonas sp. | reverse complement strand
CGAGAGCCAGCAGCAGTGTGCCTTCGGGCAGCAGGGTGCCGCTCTCCAGCGCCGGATGGCGCTCCACCACCCGGCCCGAAACGTTGGCCACGGCCTGCCAGATCTCGGCGGGGCGCGCGACACCGTGGCCGCGGGCCTCCAGGCGAAACGCCAGGGGCTGCGCCTCGATCACCGCCACCGCCACGGGCGCCGGGGGGGTGTCGCTGCGCTCCGGGGTCTGGCGGTTAAGCACGAACAGTACCAGAAGCAACACGCCAACGGCCAAGCCAAGGGCAATTGCCAGCACACGCCCCAAACGCTGGGCCAGGCCTGTCATGGGTACGCCCCTTGTGCTTTCTGGATGCCATGACAGTAGAGGTGGAATGCACCCTGGGCCTGCTCGGCCACATGGTTCATGTTGCCGATAATCAGCGACTGCATGACCAGCCCCTGAATGGTACCGATGAACTGCGTGGCAGCCGCCTCGATATCCAGATCTCGACGCAGCTCGCCAGCCTCCTGCGCCTCGTTCAACAATCTCTCGATCCGCTCACGGTAGAGAAACAGCAGCGAGCGAACCATACGTCTGGCCGGCGTCGGCCGGGCATGCTGCAGCTGCCCCATCATCAGCCGAGGCACGCCAGGATGCTCGACGATAAACGTGATATGGGCATGGAACATCGCCTCGAGCGCAGCCAGCGGGCTATCCGCCGAGGCAGCGGCTTTATCCAGCCGCTTTATCACACGTTCGGCCACCCTGCCGATGACGGCCTCCCAAATGGCGTCCTTGCTCGGAAAGTGGCGAAACAGCGCGCCTTGAGTGACGCACATATGCTTGGCGATGCTGCCGGTGGTGATGTTGGCCGGATCATCCTGTGCACTCAACTCAATGACCGTATCGACAGTCCGTTCCCGACGCTCTTCGGCGGTCAGATTTCGCTTCACTGGCATGATAAAATCCAAAAGATAGTAATTGATTACTACCTTATTCCTTGTCAGGACTTTTCGCCAGCCAGAAAACACCCCTCGTCATGACCCTCATCAAAAGCCGCCCCTGGATAGTCGACTAGCATGGTCGGGTTTACCCAGACTGCGAGGAGAGCGTCATGGAGCTTGTCTGCCCGGCCGGCAACCTGCCTGCCCTGAAGCGAGCCGTGGATGAGGGAGCCGATGCCGTCTACTTCGGCTTCCAGAATTCCACCAATGCCCGGCAGTTCGCCGGCCTCAACTTCACCGACAAGCGTGCCCGCGAAGGCATCGACTACGCCCACACCCGCGGCAAGCGGGTATTCTGCGCCATCAACACCTATCCGCAGCCCGACGGCTGGGCCCAGTGGACCCGCGCCGTGGACCAGGCCGCGGAGCTCGGCGTGGACGCCCTTATCATGGCCGACATGGGCCTGCTCGACTACGCCGCGCGGCGCCACCCCGATCTCGCCCGCCACCTCTCGGTGCAGGGCTCTGCCACCAGCCATGAGGCGCTACGTTTCTACCACGACCATTTCGGCATCAAGCGCGCCGTGCTGCCGCGGGTGCTCTCGATCACCCAGGTGCGCGACCTGGCCAAGCAGAGCCCGGTGGAGCTCGAGGTGTTCGCCTTCGGCAGCCTGTGCATCATGGCCGAAGGGCGCTGCTACCTCTCCTCCTACCTCACCGGCGAGTCGCCCAATACCCGCGGCGTCTGCTCGCCGGCGGCCCACGTGCGTTGGGAGGAGACCCCCGAGGGGCTGGAATCACGCCTCAACGGCGTGCTGATCGATCGCTACGGCGAAGGCGAGCGGGCCGGCTATCCCACCCTGTGCAAGGGGCGTTTCGAGGTGGGCGGCGAGACCTATCACGCCATTGAGGAGCCCACCAGCCTCAACACCCTGGAACTGCTGCCTGAGCTGCGCGAACTCGGCATCAGCGCGGTGAAGATCGAGGGCCGCCAGCGCAGCCCGGCCTACGTGTCCAAGGTGGCCGGGATCTGGCGCCAGGCGCTGGACCGCCTCGAGCGAGCCCCCGAGCGCTTCCACCCCGACCCCGCCTGGATGGCCGGCCTCGGTGAGGTCTCCGAAGGCGCCACCACCACCCTGGGCGCCTACGAACGTCGCTGGAAATAGGAGCAGATACCTCATGTCGACTTCCCCTACCCTGCAGCTGTCGCTGGGCCCGGTGCTGTTCTACTGGACCCGCGAGCGCTATGCCGACTTCTACCGCGAGGCCGCCGACTGGCCGGTGGAGATCGTCTATCTCGGCGAGTCAGTCTGCTCGCGCCGCCGCGACATGAAGCTCGACGACTGGCTGGGTATCGGCCGCGAGCTGGTCCAGAGCGGCAAGCAGGTGATCATCGCCAGCCAGACCCTGATCGAGTCCGAGGCCGACCTGCGCGATCTGCGCAAGCTGTGCGACAACGGCGAATTCATCGTCGAGGCCAATGACCAGAGCGCCCTGCAGCGCCTCTCGGCGGCAGGCCTGCCCTTCGTCGCCGGTGCCGCGCTCAACCTCTACAACCCCGCCGCCATCGGCGTGATGGCCCGGGCCGGCATGCAGCGCTGGCAGGCGCCGGTGGAGATGTCCCGCGAGGACCTCACCCGGCTGCTGACCGACTGCACCGCCGAAGGGCTCGACCAGCCCTGCGAGGTTTTCGCCTACGGCCACCTGCCGCTGGCCTGGTCGTCGCGCTGCTTCACCGCGCGGCGTCACCAGAAGCCCAAGGATCGCTGCCAGTTCGTCTGCCAGAAATACCCCGAAGGACTGCCGCTGCGCTCCCAGGAGTCGAAGGAAGTGTTCAACCTCAACGGCATCCAGACCCTCTCCGGCGCCTGCCAGGACCTGCGCCACGAGGTAAGCGACATGGCCGGCATGGGCGTGGCCGTAGCGCGTCTGAGCCCGCGGGCCGAGGGCATGGCCGATATCGTTGCCGCCTTCGACGCCGCCCGGCGCGGCGAGCTGCCCGCCGCCGACCCGCTGGCGCTGGTCGAGGCCGAGGTCTGCGACGGCTACTGGCACGGCCGGCCGGGCATGGATAACACGCGCCTGCCTGCCGGCTGAGCAGCACCCGGAATGTACGCCTGACGCCCCCGCTCGAGCCCCGCCAACCGGCGGGGTTCATTGCTTCTCGATACCTCATATGGCCGTTTTCTGATCTGGATCATTTTCTCCCGCTGCCGAAGGCACTAGCCTTCACACACCATATGTTGTGTATCGAAATACCAAACGGCAGCACATATAGGGAGATTACGGTGAACGCCCCCATCCGCCAGGCCGGCCCGCGCCGCATCGACGTCGCCTCGACCGTCAACGAATACCTCGAACGCGCCGACTGGCGCGTGCACGCCAACGCCAACCAGGGCTACTCCCTGGGCGGGTTGATCCTCAACGTCTCAGGCAAGCTGATCGCCAACTACTGGCTCGACGAGGTCTACCCGGCCGAGGTCGGCGCCGCCCACCGCGAGGGCGACCTGCATATCCACGACCTCGACATGCTGTGCGGCTACTGCGCCGGCTGGTCGCTGCGCACCCTGCTGATCGAGGGCTTCAACGGCGTGCCGGGCCGGGCGGAGAGCGCGCCGCCCAGGCACCTCACCAGCGCCCTGGGGCAGATGGTCAACTTCCTCGGCACCCTGCAGAACGAGTGGGCCGGCGCCCAGGCCTTCAGCTCCTTCGATACCTACCTGGCGCCCTTCGTGCGCCGCGACGCCCTGGACTATCCGGCGGTCAAGCAGGCAGTGCAGGAGTTCATCTATAACCTCAACGTGCCGTCGCGCTGGGGCAGCCAGACCCCCTTCACCAACCTCACCTTCGACTGGGTCTGCCCGGCGGATCTGCACGACCAGGTACCGATCATCGGTGGCGAGGAGCAGCCCTTCACCTACGGCGAGCTGCAGGCCGAGATGGACCTGCTCAACCGCGCCTACCTGGAGGTGATGGAAGCCGGCGACTGCCAGGGACGGGTGTTCACCTTCCCCATTCCCACCTACAACATCACCCCGGACTTCGACTGGGAGAGCGATAACGCCGAGCGGCTGTTCGCGCTGACCGCCAAGTACGGCCTGCCCTACTTCCAAAACTTCCTCAACTCGGACCTGGAACCCCACATGGTGCGCTCCATGTGCTGCCGACTGCAGCTCGACCTCACCGAGCTGCTCAAGCGCGGCAACGGGCTGTTCGGCAGCGCCGAGCAGACCGGCTCGCTGGGGGTGGTAACCGTCAACT
>SKVX01000555.1 GCA_007129225.1 Halomonas sp. | reverse complement strand
CGTTCAGCAGCCAGGCGGCCGGCACAAGGTCACGATGAGCGCCGGCATCGACCCCCAGCGCCCGGAAGTGCACTTCGCCGGCCAGATCGGGGGCACGGCCGGTATGCAGGCCGATCTTGTCACCGATGAAGGTTACCGTTCGCGTGGCCCGTACCGAGACCCCAAGCACGGACCCGGTATCCGCCGCCAGGCCCGACGGGATATCGATGGCCAGCACCGGCAGGCCGCTGGCATTGATGGCCTCGATGGCATCGCGGAAGTCACCGCGCACCTCACCGCCAAGTCCGGTACCCAGCAGGGCGTCCACCACCATCTCGCCGGTGAAGTCCAGGCCCGGCCGCCAGGGCACCACGCCAACCCCCGCAGCCGTCGCCATTTCCGCGGCCCGTGCTGCGTCGCCCTCCAGAGCCTCGGGCGCCTTGAGCACGATGCGTTGGACATCGAGCCCCGCCACCCCGGCAAGGGCCGCGAGCACGTGGCCGTCGCCGCCGTTATTGCCGCCGCCACAAAGCACCGTGAGGCGCCGCACGCCCGGCCAGCGAGACTTCAAGCTCTGCCAGGCCGCTGTGGCCGCCCGCTGCATCAGCGCGAAGCCCTCGATACCCGATGCGATGGTACGACGGTCGAGTTCCTGGACCTGTGCGGCCCGATAAAGCGGCCTCAGCGTGACCAACGGTGTCTTGCCGTCTTGGTTTGCCGACATCCGGTGTCTCCCCTGCAAAGGATGCTTTATCATGAGAGTGTAAGCGCTATGACGCCTGCGCCAATCCCACCTGCACGCATTTACCCGGTTTTTTCTCGATCATGACGCATTCGGCAACCCTGGACGATAGCGATCTCGCCACCCTGGCCGATACCATCAAGACCTGGGGGCGCGAGCTGGGCTTCCAGCAGGTGGGCATCACGGATGTCGACCTGGCTGACGACGAGCGCTACCTGCAGCGCTGGCTGGACGCCGGCCATCATGGCGAAATGGGCTTCATGGCCAAGCATGGCACCAAGCGGACCCGCCCGGAGGAGCTCATCCCCGGCACCATTCGGGTCGTCAGCGTTCGGCTCGACTACCTGCCCGCCGACGTGGAGAGCACCAAGGTGCTGGGCCAGCCGAATACCGCCTACGTTTCACGCTATGCCGTGGGCCGCGATTATCACAAGCTGATGCGCAAGCGCTTGGCGACTCTGGCCAAATGGATCGAAGAGAAGGCGGGCCCCTATGGCTACCGCGCCTTCGTCGACTCAGCCCCGGTGATGGAGCGGGCGCTGGCGCGCAAGGCAGGCCTCGGCTGGGTGGGCAAGAATGCCATGCTGCTCAATCCGAAGGCGGGCTCGCTGTTCTTTCTCGGCGAACTCTACGTCGACCTGCCGCTGCCGGTGGATCCGCCGTTCGATACCGACCACTGCGGCAGCTGCAGTGCCTGCCGCACCGCCTGCCCCACCGGTGCCATCGTCGAGGACCGGGTGGTGGACGCCAGGGCCTGTATCTCCTATCTCACCATCGAACTGTTCGGCGCCATCCCCGAGCGCTACCGCGAGGCCATGGGCAACCGAGTGTTCGGCTGCGACGACTGCCAACTGGTCTGTCCCTTCACCCGTTTCACCCGCGCCACCTGCGAGGCCGACTTCGCCCCCCGCCACGACCTGGACCGGGCCAGCCTGGTATCGCTGTTCGCCTGGGGCGAGGAGGAGTTCCTGGAGAAGACCGCCGGCAGCCCGATCCGCCGCATCGGCTACGAGCGCTGGTTGCGCAACCTGGCGGTGGGCCTGGGCAACGCACCCTGGAGCGAGGCCGTGGAAGCCGCCCTGCGTGCCCGCCTCGCCTACCCTTCCGACCTGGTCCGCGAACACGTGCGCTGGGCGCTCGAGCGGCAGCGGGAGAAGCGTGGCAGGCTGATTGCCAGTAACTGACCGTGGCGGCTGGAGCCACGGCTTACAGCTTCTGGCGAAGCCCGGTCACTCCTCCTCGTCGCGCTCGCTGCCGGCCAGCCGCAGAAACGTATTGCGATAGTGGGCCAGCTCGGCCACCGATTCACGAATGTCATCCAGCGCCTGATGGGTATTGCGCTTGTGAAAGCCGGCCAGGGCGCCGGGGTTCCAGCGCTTGGCCAGCTCCTTGAGTGTCGAGACATCCAGGTTGCGGTAGTGGAAGAAATCCAGCAGTTCCGGCATCTCCCGCTCCAGGAAGCGCCGGTCCTGGTGTACGCTGTTGCCGCACATCGGCGACGACCCCGGGGCCACGTAAGCCTTGAGAAAACCCAGGGTCTGCCGCTGAGCCTCTGCGGTATCGACAGTGCTCCCCTTCACGCGCTCCACCAGCCCCGACTCGCCGTGGGTGGCCTGGTTCCAGTCATCCATCGCCGCCAGCAAGCTATCGGACTGGTGAACGGCCAGCACAGGCCCTTCGGCGATCAGGTTCAGCTCACCGTCGGTGATCAGGGTGGCCACTTCGATGATGCGCTCGCGCTCCGGATCAAGCCCGGTCATTTCGAGATCGATCCACACCAGCAGATCCTGGCGCGGTTCAGTGGAATCGTTCATGGGCAGCTCCAGAAAAGCGGGCACAGCAGGACAGGCCGGGCCACGCTGGTTACAATGCCATCATTGTAACGATCTTCGGGTGCCCATGAGCAAACGCAAGTTGAGCCGCCAGCAGCGCTGGCGTATCGAAAAGGTCCAGGCCGAACGCGCTCGCCGCTCCGAGCAGCGCGATGTCCAGGATACCCGGAAGCTCGCCGCCGGCGAATACGGCCCCGAGCAGCCCGGTCGCGTGATCGCCCATTTCGGGCGCACCCTGGACGTTCGCGGCGATGACGGTGGCGACCCGGTACGCTGCCACCTGCGTGCCAACCTCGAGGGCCTGGTCACCGGCGACAGGGTCGTCTGGCGCGCCGCCCAGGATAGCAGCGGCAATGTCGTGGACGGCGTCGTGGTGGCCCGTTCCGAGCGACAGAACGTATTGGAGCGCCCCGATGCCCGGGGCCAGCTCAAGCCCGTGGCCGCCAATATCGACCAGATCCTGATCGTCTTCGCCGTGGAGCCCGCGCCCCATCCCAACCTGATCGACCGTTACCTGGTGGCCGCCGAGGCAACCGGCATCGCGCCGGTACTGGTGCTAAACAAGATCGATCTTCTACCGGAAGGTGGCGGTGCGCTGACGGAGCTGCTCCGCCGCTACGAGGCCCTGGGCTATGCCGTGGTGACCTCTACCACGGCCCGAGAAGACGGCCTGGATGCACTGCACGCCTGCCTCGCCGAACGCACCTCGGTCTTCGTCGGGCAGAGCGGCGTGGGCAAGTCATCGCTCATCGACCGCCTGCTGCCGAACGAGGAACTTCGCATCGGGGCGCTGTCGAAGGATTCACGCAAGGGTACCCACACCACCACCACGGCACGCCTCTATGACCTGCCCACCGCCGAGAAAGCCGAACTTATCGATTCCCCCGGCATTCGTGAGTTCGGACTGGTCCACCTGGACGAGCAGCAGGTCGCCGAAGGCTTCATCGAGTTTCGCGACCTGCTGGGGCGCTGTCGCTTTCGCGACTGCCGCCACCGCCAGGAACCGGGGTGCGCCCTGCTTGAAGCCGTGAAGCGCGGGGACGTGCACCCGGAACGCTTTGCCAGTTATCGTCGCATCGTCGAGAGCCTCAACGAGACTTGAGTTTTCATCATGGCCAACGTCAGGGTGATGACACGACGCCGGCTGAAACATTGGCTGACCTGGAGGAGAGCACCATGAGCTCTGAAGAGAACATACTGCCGCTGATCGTCGAACCCGAACAGCTTGCCGAGCACCTGGACGATCCTCAACTGCTGATCATCGACGTACCGCTCAAGGCCGAAAGCCATGAGCAAGGGCATGTACCCGGTGCCGTGTTTCTCGATTTTCGCAGGCTCATGCGTGGCGAAGGCGACGTCCCCTGCGAGGTGCCCAGCATCGAATCGCTATCGCGCCTCTTCTCGGAGCTTGGCCTGACACGCGACACCCATGTGGTGGCCTATGACGACGAGGGCGGTGGCTGGGCCGGTCGCCTGCTATGGACCCTGGAACTGATCGGACATGGCCGCTACTCCTACCTCAACGGCGGCATCCACGCCTGGCGCCAGGCCGGGCAACCCGTCTCCATCGAGACCCGAACGCCCTCTCCCAGCGAGTACGAAGCCGAGGTCCTGTATCCCGAGGTGGCCATCGACCGCATCGAACTGCAGGAGCGTCTCGGTGAGAAGGGCTTCGCCATCTGGGATGCCCGCTCGCCGGCGGAGTACCGTGGCGAGAAGGGCGAAAACCGCCAGCTTGGCCATATTCCCGGCGCGGTGAACATGGAGTGGACCGAGGCCATGGACAAGGAGCGTGCGCTGCGCATTCGCGACTACGCCGAGCTGATTACCGAACTGGAAGCGCTGGGCCTGACCCCGGACATGGAAGTGGTCACTCACTGCCAGAGCCACCACCGCAGCGGCTTCACCTGGCTGGTGGGCAAGGCACTGGGCTTCGAGAAGATCCGCGGCTACGCCGGTTCCTGGAAGGAGTGGGGCAACCGCGACGATACGCCGATAGAGAAGTAGACCGGATACATAACCAACGCACGCTACTCGGGCAGGCAGCGAAGCGACCTTATCGAGGCCGCTGGCACGAGCGAGCCGAGTCGCGCAAATCGACAGGGAAGTCGATTTAGGGCAGGCAAGAGGGACCTTGTTCCTGCCCGGCGCGTCACTCGGCTCGCGAATGCCAGGGTTTCGGACTCGATTGTCACAAGTCGCCTTGCCCGAGTGGCGCCAACCAAGGCAACAACGGAATCTTTACCTTGTCTCTCGCCAAGTTTTTTGCACTGATCCAGTACCCGATCCCCCACCACCTGCTCTCTCGGCTGGTGGGTTGTCTTGCCGAATGCCGTGTCACCTGGCTGAAGAATGCGCTGATTCGCGCCTTTATCAAGGTCTTCAAGGTCGACATGGGTGAGGCCGCCGACCCCGACCCCACGGCCTACGCCACCTTCAACGACTTCTTCACCCGGGAACTGAAGCCGGAAGCCCGCCCCCTGGGCGACGGGCTGCTCTGCCCCGCTGACGGCAATCTGTCCCAGTTCGGCCCCATCGAGGCGGACCGCCTGCTGCAGGCCAAGGGGCACCGCTTCTCGGTGGTCGACCTGCTCGGCGGCGATGAGGAAGCCGCTCGGCGCTTCACCGGCGGCAGCTACGCCAACGTCTACCTCTCCCCCAAGGACTATCATCGCGTGCACATGCCGCTGGCCGGCACCCTAACCGAGATGGTCTACGTGCCGGGACGGCTCTTCTCGGTCAACTCGGCCACCACCGACCATGTGCCCAACCTATTCGCCCGCAACGAGCGCCTGGTGTGCCACTTCGATACCGAGCAGGGCCCCATGGTGGTGGTGCTGGTGGGAGCGATGATCGTCGCCGCCATCGAGACGGTATGGGCCGGCCAGATCACCCCCCTCTCGGGGCAGGTGCAGCGCGTCCGCTTCGACACCCCGGTACGCCTGGAGCGTGGCGAGGAGATGGGTCGGTTCAAGCTCGGTTCCACGGTGGTGATGGCCTTCGCCGGCCAGGTCGATTTCGACGCCGGCCTGGCGCCCAAGACCACCGTGGCCATGGGCCAGTCGCTGGGAGTGTTTAAAAACTCATAGCGAGGGGCACCGAGGACAGGCCAAAGAGGAGGTCCGATGCCATGGATGGCATCGGTAGCGCCCAGGGAGGGGTTCACAGCGCCTCCTCGTCGGCCTGTCGTCGGATCAGCCCGAGCGGGCAAGCTTCTTTGATAGTTCTTCAGCAGCTCGGCGTAGCGAAGGCCATGACCTCCGCCACGCTCGCCCTGTCCAGGGCGAGCTGGATCAGCCGGTCGACCCCGAGCGCCACGCCGCTGCCAGCCGGCATGCCATGCTCAAGGGCGGTCAGCAGTCGCTCGTCGACGCCCACTTCGGGCAAGCCCAGTCGGCGCCTGGCGGCATTGTCCTCGGCGAAGCGTTTTCGCTGCTCTTCGGCATCGGTTAACTCATCATAGCCGTTGGCCAGCTCCAGCCCCTGCGCATAGACCTCGAAGCGCGAGGCCACCCACTGGCCATCCTCCGGGTCACGATGACGCCGCGCCAGCGCCGCCTGGCTGGCCGGGTAATCCACCACCACGTCGAGCCCCTCACGGCCCAGGCCCGGCTCGATGACCAGGCCCATCAGCAGGTCGAGGCACTCGTCACGAGGCGCGTCCTCCATGTCGAGGCCGCCGCGCTCACCGGCGGCCCGGCGCAACGCGTCGAGTTCGATGCCAAAGGGGTCGAACCCCAGCGCCTCCCGGAACAGCTCGCGGTAACGGCGACGGCGCAGCGCCCCCGGGGCTCGCCCCAGCACCGCCTGAATCAACGCAGCCGTCTCCTCGATCAGTTGGTCGAGGGAGAAGCCTGGGCGGTACCACTCCAGCATGGTGAACTCGATATTGTGGCGGCTGCCCACCTCGCCATCACGAAAGCTGCGCGCCAGCTGGAAGATCGGCCCGCTGCCGGCGGCCAGCAACCGCTTCATATGGAATTCCGGTGATGTCTGCAGCCACAGTCGCTCGCGCCCCGCCGGGGTCGTCGCCGCAAGCGACAGCGACGCCAGGTGCACGTCGGTGCTGCCACCGTGGCCCAGCACCGGGGTTTCCACTTCGAGCACATTCCGCTCGGCGAAGAACGCCCGCACCTGGGCCAGCAATCGTGCCCGCTCGCGCAGCATGTCGATGCTTGCGGTGGGGCGCCAGTCGGTTGCCATGACACTTTCTCCGGAACGATATAGGCCACGCCGGATCAGCGTGGCCTACATTGGGCAGCATGGAACCGCGGCTTGTCGGCGACAGGGCTAGGCGGACACGCTGTGAACCCATCCTTGGGCGCTAGCTTTTTCGTCCCTGAAAAAGATGTCCGCTGCGCCCTATCCCCTACGCCGCTCATGTCCCAATACAATCAAGCACGTGATACATATTCACCGGAACGTGTATCGACTTTCAGTACTTCACCCTGATTGATGAACAACGGCACCCGCACCACGGCGCCGGAGGAGAGCGTGGCCGGCTTGGAGCCACCCTGGGCGGTATCGCCCTTGAGGCCCGGGTCGGTCTCGACCACTTCCAACTCGATGAAGTTGGGCGGCGTCACGCTGATGGCGTTGTCGTTCCACAGGGTCACGGTGTAGGCCACCTGCTCCTTGAGCCACTTGGCCGTGTCACCCAGCGCCTTCTTCTCCACCGCATACTGCTCGAAAGAGCCATCGGTCTTCATGAAATACCACATGTCACCGTCGGTGTAGAGATACTCCATTTCCAGATCCATCACGTCGGCGCCCTCGAGAGATTCCCCCGACTTGAAGGTCCGCTCCCAGACACGACCGGTGATCAGGTTGCGCAGCTTGACCCGGCTGAAGGCCTGGCCCTTGCCCGGCTTGACCAATTCATTCTCGACGATCGAGCAAGGATCGCCATCCAGCATCACCTTCAGCCCGCCCTTGAATTCGTTGGTAGAATAGTTCGCCATATTGCCCCTCGGATGATCGAGCGCGTCACAGCTTCGCCTGGACGCACGGATACGAAATCGACGAGGCGCCAAGCCCTCGCCTATGTGACTGGTGTGCCGCATGATAACCCGAAGCCCCGTCGTTTTGCAGAGACAGGCGACATCGCAGCCTGACACGGTGCCCTTGATTCTGCCCTCCGCCTGGCAAGCCCAGCTCTCGGACGCCATTCGCGATCCAGGTGAACTGTGTCGCCGCCTGGGCCTTGATGACGGCTGGCTTCCGGGGGCCGAGCGCGGTCACACGCTTTTCGAAGTGCGCGTCCCGGAGGCTTTTCTGGCACGCATGCGCCACGGCGACCCGGATGACCCTCTACTGCGTCAGGTGCTGCCGCTGGCCGCCGAAGGCAAGGTGGTGCCGGGCTACGTCGCCGACCCCCTGGAGGAAGCCGACCACACCCCGGCAAGGGGGCTGATCCACAAGTACGCCGGGCGGGTGCTGCTGATCGCCAGCCCCGTCTGTGCTGTGAACTGCCGCTACTGCTTCCGCCGCCACTTTCCCTACGAGCAGAACGCGCCTTCCCGCAGCCAGTGGGAAGCCTCCCTGGAGTATCTACGCGCCGATACCTCGATCAGTGAAGCGATCCTCTCCGGCGGCGACCCGCTGGCCGCCAGCGACCGCCAGCTGACCTGGCTGGTGGAGCGGCTCGATACCATCCCCCACCTCAAGCGGCTGCGCATTCACACCCGCTTGCCGGTGGTGATACCCGACCGGGTGGACGACGCGCTGCTCGGCTGGCTCTCGGCGACCCGCCTGCAGAAGGTGGTGGTACTGCATATCAACCATGCCAACGAGATCGATGACGCGGTGGTGGCAGCCTGCGCGCGGCTGAAAGGTGCTGGCGTCACGCTGCTCAACCAGAGCGTACTGCTGCGCGGCATCAACGACAGCGTCGATGCCCTGGCCACGCTCTCCGAGCGGCTTTTCGAGGCCGGCGTCCTGCCCTACTACCTCCACGTGCTCGACCCGGTAGCGGGCGCCGCCCACTTCGACGTAACAGACGAAGAGGCCCGCGAACTGGTCGCGGGCCTGAGGGAGACACTGCCTGGTTTCCTGATGCCGCGCCTGGTTCGTGAGATCCCCGGCGAGGCGAGCAAGACGCCGCTGTAAACGACGAATTTATCAGTGGTCCAATCGGCAACAGTGGCACGAGCAGCGCCGGGGGCTCTTACTTCACTTCCTCCAGCGTCGCTGCGGTCACGTTGGCGGCCGGCGCCTGGGTGGAGCGGTAGCGGTTGATGGCGCTGACCACCGCCTTCATGGACGCGGTCGTGATGCTCTCGTCGATGCCGACACCGAACACCGCCTCGCCCTCGATACGCACCTCCACATAGGCGATGGCCTCAGCATCCGAGCCCTGACCACGGGAGTGCTCGTGGTAGTCGATGATCTCCACGTCGTGGCCGGCGGCGGCCAGGGCCTTGATGTAGGCGGCCAACGGGCCATTGCCCTCCCCCTGGATAGTGCGTCGCTCACCGCGCTCCTCGATGGCTGCCTCGAGCCTCACCTTGGGGCTGTCCGGGTCGGAGGAGAGCCGGTGATTGACCAGCGCCATGGGTTCGCGCTTGTCGAGGTACTCGTCGGCGAAGGCCTGGTAGATCATCTGGGAGGTGATCTCCTTGGCCGTACGATCCGCCACTTCCTGCACCACATGGCTGAACTCGATGGAGAGTCGGCGGGGCAGCTCGATGCCGTGCTCCTGCTCCAGCAGGTAGGAGATGCCCCCCTTTCCCGACTGGCTGTTGACACGAATCACAGCCTCGTAGCTGCGCCCCACGTCGAGGGGATCGATGGGCAGGTAGGGCACCTCCCAGACCGCCTCAGGGTCGGCACGACGCTCCGCCATGCCTTTCTTGATCGCATCCTGGTGGGAACCGGAAAACGCCGTGAACACCAGGTCGCCCACGTAGGGATGACGCGGATGCACCGGCAACTGGTTGCAGTACTCCACCTCACGCATGATCGGCGTAATGTTGGAAAAATCGAGGCCGGGATGCACCCCCTGGGTGTAGAGGTTCATGGCAAGCGTCACGATGTCCACGTTGCCGGTGCGCTCACCGTTGCCGAACAGGGTGCCCTCGACCCGGTCGGCCCCGGCCATGACCGTCAGTTCGGCCGCCGCCACGCCGGTGCCCCGGTCATTGTGCGGGTGCACGCTGACAATCAGGCTGTCACGGTGCTTCACGTTGCGGCAGAACCACTCCACCTGGTCGGCATAGTTGTTGGGCGTGGCCGCCTCCACGGTGGCGGGCAGGTTGACGATCATCGGCTTCTCGGGCGTCGCCCCGTAGGCCTCCATCACCGCCTCGACCACCTCCTTGGCAAAGTCCATCTCGGTGGTGGTGAACAGCTCCGGTGAGTACTGGAAGGTCCAGTTGGTCTCAGGGGCTTCACTCATGCGCTGCCGGATCTGGGTGGTGGCATCCACGGCGATGCCGATGCACTCCGCCTTGCTGACGCCGAACACGACGCGGCGAAAAACCGGGTCGGTGGCATTATAGACGTGGACGATGGCATTCCTGGCGCCCTTCAGGGACTCGAAGGTACGGTCGATCAGGTGCGGCCGCGCCTGGGTCAACACCTGGATGGTCACGTCATCGGGCACCTTGTCCTGCTCTATGAGGGCACGAACGAAGTCGAAGTCGGTCTGGGATGCCGAGGGAAATCCGACTTCGATCTCCTTGAAGCCGATCTTGACCAGCAGGTCGAAGAACCGCTGCTTGCGCTCGTGATCCATGGGATCGATCAGCGCCTGGTTGCCGTCGCGCAGATCGACGCTGCACCACAGCGGCGGTGTCTCGATACGTTGGCTCGGCCACTGGCGATCGGGAAGATCGACGGCGACGAAGGGGCGGTACTTGGCGGCGGGGTTATCGATCATCATGGCGGCATTCTCCCTGGGCAGGCGCTCTGGTGTTCTGGATGGGGTTCGACATCATGGTTGAGTCGGAAAAACGGAAGCGCCCCGGCTGCACGAGGCATACCGGGGCGCTGGAATCACTAGTGCGGCGATGCATACGGCCGGAGACGGTCGTATCGGCACAACGACGGCTACGGATGAAAACGGGGAAGATTGACATTTCGATACCTCAACACTGACCTGGACAAGAAATCGCGATGCACCGCATCGCCCGGCAAGTTCAAACGCCGGTTAGTAGTCGTAGGTCCAGGCTGAGGTGGCGAAATGACAGTTTCATGCCTCTAGAAAATCAGCCTGGCGCCTCCTTGTCAAGCCTGGCTGTCCGTTCTTGCCTGGGACGCCGCGATATCGGCCCTGCGCCACCAGGCCAGAAGCGCCGTTGGCGCCGACGCTTCGGCCGTGGCCTGAGGTTTGGCGTTTATCTTTCCCTTCTCTCCAGTAGCGTCTCCATTCGCGACAGCTGGTCGCGAAGGTCACGCACGTCGTTGCGCAGGCCGTGCAGCTCGGCGGCCTCCCCCTTGCCGCTTTCGAGTTCGATCTGGATGCTCTCCTTCTGCATCACATCCAGCACGATGCCGATCATCATGTTCAGAAAGATGAAGGCGTTGAGGAAGATGAAGGTGAGGAAGAATATCCAGGCATAGGGGTAGTGCTCCATGGTGGGATAGAGCACCGCCGTGGCCCAGCTCTCGAAGGTCGCCACCTGGAACAGGGTCAGCATGGCCAGTGAAATGTTGCCCCATAGCCGCTCGTCCACTTCGTGGAACAGGAAGCTGCCTAGCGCCGCATAGATGTAGAAGATGATGAACATCAGCAGCGCCACGTACCCCATGCGCGGGATCGACTTGAACAGCGCCGCCATCAGCATGCGCAGTTCGGGGATCATCGATACCAGGCGCAGCACGCGGAAAATACGCAGCAGGCGGGCCAGCAGCACCATTTCCGAGTCGTCCATGGGGATCAGGCTGGCGGTGACGATCAGGAAATCGAATACGTTCCAGCCATTCCTGAAGAAGTCGCGAAGCCGCTTCTCCGCCGCCATCCGGATCAATATCTCCACCAGGAAGAACACCGTGACAGCCACATCCAGCACCAGCAGCGCCCGCTGGAAACGTGTGACTTCCTCGTAGGTCCGGGCACCGATCAGCAGGGCCGAGAACACGATGATGGCGATCACCGTGAGTTCGAAAAACTTGTTGGCGCGCAGACGCTCGAAGCGCAGGCGCCAGGTATCGAAGGAAGCGCTCATGGGGGTGTCTATCTCATGCCTGGCTGGGGTCTTGGATGAATGGCTGCGGCGCGATCTTACCATGCAGCGGTCAGCGTAAAACGGCGGCCAACCCTCCTGCCGACTGCCCACACACCGAATATTGCTGCAAGCTACTATTATTAAAAGATAATTTACGCTACCTCCTTGTGAGAGCCGCCCTGCTCGCCTAGCTTTCCCTTATCGGTTCGCGCGAACGGCATAGGAGACCCGCACATGAGCGAGCAGAAACAGCCTCCCCAGGAGCAGCCAAACCAGCCGGGCGATGAACACGTCATGACACCCAGGCCGGAGTTCATTCGCCAGAGCTACCGCGGTGCCGACAAGCTCAAGGACAAGCTGGCGATCATCACCGGCGGCGACAGCGGCATAGGCCGCGCCGTTGCCGTTCACTATGCCCGCGAGGGCGCCGACTGCGTCATCGTGCATCTGGAAGAGGACATCGATGCTCGGGAGACCCAGGCCCTGGTGGAAGCCGAAGGACGTCGTTGCATGGTACTGAAAGGCGATGTGGGCGAGCCGGATTTCTGTCAGCAGATCGTCGACCAGGCCATGGCGACATTCGGCAAGGTCAATATCCTGGTCAACAACTCAGCCGAACAGTACGACTGGGATGACATCACGGATATCCCGCCGGCGCAGCTCCAGCGCACCTTCCAGACCAACGTCTTCAGCCACTTCTACCTGACCCAGGCGGCGCTTCCCCACATGCACGAGGGCGACGTGATCATCTGCACCTCTTCGATCAACGCCTTCAAGGGCAATGACACCCTGATCGACTACACCGCCACCAAGGGCGCCATCCAGGGGCTGGTCCGCTCCTTGGCCATGTCGCTGGTGGACAGGGGTATCCGGGTCAACGCCGTGGCACCGGGCCCCGTATGGACACCGCTGATTCCGTCGAGTTTCCCCGAAGAGAAGGTGGCCAGGTTCGGCGGCCAGGTACCGATGGACCGTGCCGGCCAGCCCTCCGAGATGGGCCCCGCCTACGTCTACCTGGCCTGCGAGGAGTCCTCCTACATGAGCGGCCAGACGCTGCACCTTAACGGAGGGGTGGTGCTTAATACCTAGACCAGCGGATAACTGCCAGCGCTCGCCCAGACAGTGCCTGTCCGACACCTCGCCGGCAAATCACCATGCAGCCCCCGGCCGGGGGCTGACGGGTAAAACAACGGACGGGAATGGTCGTCAGGTAGTGAGTTCGGAAGGATCGAGCAGGCCCAGAAGGTCCTGGGCATGCTGGGCCGCCTCGCGGCCCAGCGGCGTCATGTAGCCACCGTCAGCCTGTGTCACCAGGCCCTTGGCGTAGAGACGCCCCGCCGCGGCAATGGCCTCGGGGGCGGCACTGGAGTGGACCTTGATCCCCTCCTGGGTCGTATCCAGGTTGTAGAGACACAAAATATTGAGCTCTTCCAGTTGCTCGGGAGTGAAACGCGGTTGGGGCATGGCGACCTCCGGTCTGATGGGGTTCTTCGAAGGTAAGCCAGAACGCGTCCCGGAACCAGCGCTTCAGCGTCACTCGTCTTCCAGGTCCACCTGCCGATAGCCCATCAGGTAGAGCACCGCATCGATGCCCAGGGTCGAGATCGACTGCCGCGCCTGGCTGCGCACCAGCGGCTTGGCGCGAAAGGCGATGCCCAGTCCCGCGGTGGCAAGCATCTTCAGATCGTTGGCGCCATCGCCCACGGCGATGGTCTGCTCCAGGGTCAGGCCTTCGCGCTCGGCGATCTCCCGCAGCAAGGCGGCCTTGCGGTTGGCATCGAGGATCGGCTCGCGAACCTCGCCGGTCACCTTGCCGTTCTCGATCAGCAGCTCGTTGGCATGCACCTCGTCGAAGCCGAGCTTCTCCTGCAGGTGCCTGGCAAAGTAGGTGAAGCCGCCGGAGAGGATCACCGTGCGATAGCCCAGCCGCTTGAGGTGATACATCAGCCGCTCGACGCCCTCCATCATCGGCAGGGTATCCGCGATGTCGGCGAGCACGGCCTCGTCGAGGCCCTTCAGCTTGGCCATGCGTTCACGGAAGCTCTGCTGGAAGTCCAGCTCGCCGCGCATGGCACGCTCGGTGATCTCGGCCACTTCGTCGTAGACGCCGTGGCGGCGCGCCAGCTCGTCGATCACCTCGGCCTGGATCAGGGTCGAGTCCATGTCGAAGCAGACCAGGCGGCGGTGGCGACGCCAGATGGAGTCCTCCTGGATGGCGATGTCGACGCCATGCATGGCGCCCAGTGCCAGCGCCTTCTCGCGCAGCGCATCGAGGTCGACCTCCTCGCCGCGCAGCCAGCACTCGACGCAGGCGCCCTGGGTGTGGTGATCCCGGGGGACACCACCGTCCAACGGCTCACGACCGGAGAGACGATGAATCAGCTCCACGGTCAGGCCATGTTCGGCGGTGAGTGCCCCGACTTCGGCGAGAATACCGGCAGGCAGGTGCGGTGCCAGCAGGGTCAGGATCAGTCGCGGCTCGCTGGCCTGAACGCTCCAGCGCTGGTAATCCTCGGCGCTGACCTGGATCGCCTGAACCTCGAGGCCCAGGCTGTCACCGGCGGCACTCAGGGCACTCTCCAGGTCGCTATCCCGGTCGAGCCCCACCAGCGCCTCCAGCGAGACCATGCCGAAGGTCACGCTCTGGTTGATGTCGAGCAACCGTGCGCCACTGCGCGCCATGGCCTGGCCCAGGCCGGCCAGTTGGCCGGGTCGTGCCGCGCCGGTGGCGCGAATTAGCAATCGTCGAGTCATGCGTTCCTCAGAATACGCTGGTAGGACGGCCTTCGGCGCCAGGTCTTCGAGGAGGCGCTGTGAACCCTTCCCTGGGCGCTACATTTGCCCTGCGGCGCTCTCGCATCCTGCTCCGCTTGCAGGGCCGGTGCTGGCCATCCATGGCCAGCCCGTTCGGAGCAGTGCT
>SKVX01000534.1 GCA_007129225.1 Halomonas sp. | reverse complement strand
TCGTGGTGGTAGCCGAGTAATACGGTTCTCGTTCACGCCGTTCGCCAAGGGGCGCGGGGATCATCTCCCCGCGCCCCTTGGCTTTTTCCAGCACCTCCTTCCCGGCTGTTATCGGCCCTTGGTGAGTCGCGGCGGGGGTTGAATCGTTCGCTGACAGTGCCACCCAATGAGACTTTGGTAGTAATATTACTTTTTTTCTTTGCCCCGAAACCCTTAAACGATTAAGTTTTCCCGGTACGTCCGGAGCACCCTCAAGACGTCAGGTTTCAGTGGCGAGGCTGAGTGCTGCTATCGACCCAAAATCTTAATCGATTAAGTCTCTGGCTTGCCTGCTTTCTTGCGAAAACAACCATAAAAGGATTCACTGCCATGAAAACCGCCTTGCTCAGAACGCCTCTCGTCGCCGCCGTCGCCGTGGCCAGTTTCGGTATGAGCGGCATTGCCACCGCCGATAGCCTGGAGCAGCGGCTGCTCGATCTGGAGAATCGCGTCGCAGCGGCGGAGCAGCGCGCCTCCGCCGCCGAACAGCGGGCCGAGCTGGCCGAAGCCCAGGTGGACGGCCGGCTCACCACGGAAGAGGTCGAGGAGCGTCTCGCCAAGGTCGAGCGCCAGGCTAGCGGCGAGGAGGGCTTCTCCTTCAACGTCTATGCCCGTTCCGGCCTGCTGCTGGGCGAGGACCGCAAGAGCATCGAGGGCGGTCCCTACGTAACACCGGCCGGCGGGCTGGGTGGTGCGGTGGGCCGCCTGGGCAATGAGCCCGACACCTACGCCGAGGCCATCCTCAACTACCGCATGCAGTTCGACAATGGTGCGAAGGCGCACTACCGCACTATGCTGGCCAGCGGCACCACCACCAGCAATGACTGGGATGGCGACTCCAACCTCAACGTGCGCCAGGTCTACGCCGAGTTCAGCGAGCTGCCGAGCTTCACCGGGGTCTTCGAGGATGCCTCAATCTGGGCCGGCAAGCGTTTCGACCGCGACAACTTCGATATCCACTGGCTCGACACCGATTTCGTGTTCCTGGCCGGCACCGGTGCCGGTATCTACGATGTCCGGCTCGCCGACAACTGGCGCTCCAACTTCTCGCTCTACGGGCGCAGCTTCAGCGACTACCCGGTGCGTCCCGAGTACCCGGGGCTCGAGGGCAGCACGGACAGCCTGATCCTCACCGCCAATAACTACTTCGGCAACTGGCAGTGGATGGTCAACGCCATGTCGGCGGCCGATAACGACGAGCGTGATATCGGCGAAGGCCAGACCGCCGCCGACACCGGTTTCCACACCATGGTGGCCTACCACGGCGACAGCTTCTTCGGCCTGGGCGAGGGCAACTACAAGGTGGCTATGCTGCACGGCCAGGGCCTGGGGGCCGAGGTCAAGGGGCTCGGCAGCGACGGTGAGCTGACCGATGATGCCCAGGCCACCCGCCTCGGCATCTACGGCACCACCTACGTGGCGCCCAACTGGCGCTTCGCACCGGTGCTGTTCGGCGAGATGAGCAAGGACCGCTACGCCGATGGCGACGACTACAAGTGGCTGACCCTCAATGCGCGCCTGGTCAACGAGATCACCCAGAACTTCGAGATGCAGTACGAAGCGAGCTACCAGTACATGGATCTGGATCCCGGTGGGCGCGGTGACCTCAATGCGGTGAGCGGCGACTTCGGCAAGTTCACCATCGCACCGACCTTCAAGCCCCAGGTAGGCGGCTTCTGGCAGCGGCCCGAGATCCGCCTGTTCGCTTCCTACACTGACTGGGATAGTGAGCTCAACGATTACGATACGACGTCCGCCTTTGGCAGTGACGGTTTCACCGGCGGCCAGTGGAGCTTCGGGGTGCAGACCGAAGTCTGGTTCTAAGCCTGGCGCGGCAAAGCCGTTCCCGATGCTCCCATGCTGTTTCGATCCTTGCCGCGGCCGATTTCGGTCGCGGTTTTTGTCGTTTCGAGAGGTAGGGTGGGCCGCGCCCATCGGGTAGAATGGCACGGCCCGTTTTCATGTAGGTTGCCATGCCATGAACGACACCCTCGAGTTGGATCAGGAAACCGCTGCCCTGAAGTTGCCGCCCCACTCGCTGGAGGCGGAGCAGTCGGTGCTGGGTGGCCTCATGCTCGATAACCAGGCATGGGATACCGTAGCCGAACGGCTGGTGGCGGATGACTTCTATCGCTACGAGCATCGCTTGATCTTCAACGCCATGAGCGGCCTGGCCGAAGCCAGCCAGCCGCTGGATGTGGTGACGCTCTCCGAGGCACTGGAAGGGCGTGATCAGCTCGGTACCATCGGTGGCCTCGCCTACCTGGCTGAACTGGCGCGCAATACGCCGTCAGCGAGCAATATTCGTGCCTATGCGGATATCGTTCGCGAGCGCGCCACCCTGCGCAAGCTGATCCGGGCAGCCAGTCAGATCGCCGATGGTGCCTTCAGCCCGCAGGGGAGGCCGGCCGACGAGCTGCTCGACGAGGCCGAGCGGCTGGTATTCCAGATCAGCGAGGAGCGTCCCAAGTCCGGCGGGCCCATCGGCATGAGCGAGCTGCTGGCCAAGGCGGTGGATCGCATCGACGAGCTGTTCAACATGCAGGGCGAGATGACGGGCCTCTCCACCGGCTTCCGGGACCTCGACGAAATGACCACCGGCCTGCAGCCATCCGACCTGGTGATCATTGCCGGACGCCCCTCCATGGGCAAGACCACCTTCGCCATGAACCTGGTCGAGCATGCGGTGATCGCCAGTGACAAGCCGGTCATGGTCTTCTCCATGGAGATGCCCGCCGAGTCGCTGATGTTGCGCATGCTCTCGTCCCTGGGGCGCATCGACCAGACCCGGGTACGTACCGGTCAACTGGAGGACGAGGATTGGCCGCGGCTGACCTCGGCGGTAAACCTGCTCAAGGACAAGCAGCTGTTCATCGACGACACGGCGGCTCTGTCGCCCAACGAAATGCGCTCGCGAATTCGCCGGCTGGTGCGTGAGCACGGCAACATGGCACTGGTCATGATCGACTACCTGCAGTTGATGCAGATCCCGGGCTTCTCCGAGAACCGGACCGGCGAGATCTCGGAAATTTCCCGCTCCTTGAAAGGCCTGGCGAAAGAGTTCGGTTGCCCGGTGGTGGCGCTGTCCCAGCTCAACCGCTCACTGGAGCAGCGTCCCAACAAGCGGCCGGTGATGTCGGACCTGCGTGAATCCGGCGCCATCGAGCAGGACGCAGACGTCATCGCCTTCGTCTACCGTGATGAGGTCTATAATCCGGATAACCCCGACAATCAGGGGCTCGCCGAACTGATCATCGGCAAGCAGCGTAACGGTCCCATCGGCACGGTCCACATGGCCTTCATTGGGCGCTATACCCGCTTCGAGGACCTGGCCCCGGACACCTACGGGGAGTCCTTTGGAAGTTGATCGTCTTCCCGGGCCTTGAGCCTGTGGGTGGGCGCCGTATAATGCCGACCCCCGACAGATCACCAGGAGGCAGCATGGCAAGCGGATTCAGACGCGGCAAACAGCAGCGCGCCCCGAAGCTCGAGGCGCGCGGCGAACTCCAATCGCTGGAGCGGGAAGGGCCCTTCAAGGAGTGGTTGGGCATGCCGGACCTCTATCGTTTCCAGCTGGTCGTGGAGGGCGAGACGTATAGCTATCAGACCGAGGACCCCGAGCTCGCGGTGGCCGTTGGCGATCGCGTGGTGTTTCGCTACAAGGAGACCAAGGCGGGAAAATGGGTGGACCGCCGCTCGCTCGCCAAGGCCATCGACCCTTCCGATTACCAGTAGCCCTTCACCTTCGGCCTGTCGCACGATCAACTGCCTCGTCGCGACTCCACCACAATACCGACTGCCTGAGCTCATATCACGGAACCCTCCCGCTGTCCGATAGTCACATTCCCAATATGCTACTGTCATGCTAATGCTATCGGGCACAGTCATGCTGTGCCCGAGTCATATCTGTTTTAGCGCCAATTGATGTCCGTTACATGGAGGGAGCCATGGACTTCAACGATCTCAAGGCCTTTGCGGCCAGTCACGACAACTACGAAATCCGCGTCATCACCCACGCCGGCAGCCACTGTTACCAGGTGGAGCTGGAGGATATGGAAGGTGCCCGGCACCTGCTCACAAGGCGCGCCAAGCCTGTCGTGTTTCGCTCGCTTGAGGATGTGTACCTGGAGCTCCAGCGGGCCGGCATTCATCGTGCTTTCCTGGTGCAGCATGTTCCCCATGACGAGGTCATCGGTCGCGAGGCTCATTACCGGGACCCCTTGACCTCACGGGTGCCCTTGGTCTTCTGATTGGGTCTTCTGATTGTCCCCGGTGGCTCCCTGGCGTGGAGGTTCCCCCCCAAGCTGTACAAAAACCGAATTTAGTACAGCTTTTTGCTCCTTCCGGGCGCCTGGCCTGATAAACTGTCCGCTGTCGTGAGTCGCCGACCAGAATCCATCATTGACCAGAAGGAGCAGCGTGCATGACCTCAGCGGGAGTGGAACAGGATCAGCCCGGCAAGGGGCGGCTGGCCCATGCGGCAGCGGACCATCCGCCCGTAGCGAAGCCCAAGATCGGCATTCTGCTGGCAAACCTGGGCACGCCGGATGCCACCGATTACTGGTCGATGCGGCGCTATCTCAATGAGTTCCTCTCCGACAAGCGGGTGGTGGACTATCCGGACTGGAAGTGGCAGCCACTATTGCAGCTGATCATTCTCACCAAGCGCCCGTTCAGCTCCGGCAAGGCCTATCGCGGAATCTGGAACACCGAGAACGACGAGAGCCCGTTGCTGACCATCACGCGGCAGCAGACCCACAAGATCGCCCAGGGCCTCGAGGCGCTGTATGGCAACGAGGTGGTAGTGGACTTCTGCATGCGCTACGGCAACCCCTCCACCGACAGCGTGCTGCGGCGCATGCAGGCACAGGGCTGCGAGCGCATCCTGTTCTTTCCGCTCTATCCCCAGTACGCCTCACCGACCACCGCCACGGCCAACGACCAGGCCTTTCGTACGCTGATGAAGCTCAAGTGGCAGCCGGCGTTTCGTACCGTGCCGGCCTATTTCGATGAGCCGGCTTATCTCGACGCCCTGGCGGCCTCGGTGGAGGAGGGTTACGCTGCCGCCGAAACGCCGCCGGAGGTATTGGTGGCCTCCTATCATGGCGTGCCGAAGCGCTATCTGATGGAGGGCGACCCCTACCATTGCCAGTGCCAGAAGACTACGCGACTGCTCAAGGAGCGCCTGGGCTGGCCCGACGATGCCATCGTCACCGCATTCCAGTCGAAGTTCGGTCCGGAGGAGTGGGTGGGGCCGGCCACCGTAGAGCATGTGGCCGAACTGGCCCGCCGCGGCCACAAGCATATCGCGGTGGTATCGCCTGCCTTCTCCGCCGACTGCGTGGAGACCCTCGAGGAGATCGAGGAGGAGATCAAGGAGAGCTTCCTTGCCGCCGGTGGCGAACGGTTCACCTATATACCCTGCCTGAACGACCGCGACGACCATATCGCCGCGCTGCTTGCGGTCATTCGCCGCGAACTGTCTGGATGGTGCTGAGAGCGCCTTTCGCCTGGCAACTCAGTCAACGAACGACGAAGCGGGCTGCCGATCGGCAGCCCGCTTCGTTGGTGTCTTGGGTCGTTGGTGTATTGAGTAGCAGTAGCTCAGCGGCGCATGCGCGAACGCTTGGCCTTGCGGTACTTCCACGGGTGCTTGGCTCGTGCGGGGCGTGCCACGCGACTCTGGCCGACGTCCTCGTCGCGGAACTCGGGCACCGAGCCGCGGGTGCCGGTGATGAATCGCAGGTGCATGTGCAGCCCGGTCTTGGCCAGCATGTGGCCGGTCACCGGCGCCGTGATGAAGAGGAACAGAGTGATCAGCAGCTCCTGGACGTGAAGCTCGCGCTGGGTAATGGTGAAGTAGAGCATCGAGGCGATCAGGATGCAGCCGATCCCCAGGGTTGTCCCCTTGGTGGGACCGTGCAGTCGCATGAAGAAGTCCTTGAACTGCAGCATGCCCAGCGAGCCGGTGAAGGCGAATATCCCACCGGCGACCAGCAGGAAGGCGATCACGCCTTCGGCGATGACATAGAAGGTCATGGCGTCGTCCTCATTCGATGATGTCGCCGCGCAGCAGGTAGCGACAGATGGCCATGGTACTGACGAAGCCGAGCATGGCGATCAGTATCGCCGCCTCGAAGTAGGTCTTGGTATTGAGCCAGAGTCCCAGCATGACGATCAGCGCGATGGAGTTCACGTACAGGGTATCCAGCGCCAGCAGGCGATCGGGGATGTCAGGGCCGATGGCCAGCCGGTAGACGTTCATCGCCATGGCCAGCACGATCAGCGTCAGGCCGATCAGAAGGGCGGTATCTAGCATTCGAAAATCTCCTTTAGCGGCCGTTCATAGCGTTCGCGGATCTCGCGTACCAGTTCCTGCTCCTCGTCCATGTCCAGTACATGAATCAGCAGGGACGAGCCATCCAGGCGGATATTGGTGGATACGGTGCCTGGCGTCATGGTGATGGTATTGGCCAATAGCATGATGACCAGCCGGTCCTTGACCTCGAGCGGGTATTCGACGAAGCCCGGATGCGGCTCCCGCCGAGGCAAGAGTATCAGCAGGCTGACGTGTACGTTGGCCTTGACGATATCCCACATGACGACGATGACGAACCAGGCCAGCTTGATGGGGTGTTTTACCCGGGGCAGGGGCTCCCAGAAGCCCTGTGTCAGCAGCGGGATCCCTACGGCCAGGAAGCCGCCCAGCAACAGCTGGCCTGGTTCGATGCTGCGCACCATCAGCAGCCATACCACCAGCAAGACCAGTGAGAGGGTGGGGGTGGGCAGGTAGCGTCCCATTGCTCTCATGGCGCGTCTCCGGTGATGTTCTGGAATTGCACGATCTGTTGCGCCGGCTCTTCTCCCAGCAGCTGGCGAATCGGCTCCTGGGGGTTGGCCAGCTGCTCGGCCGTCGCCTGGGTATAGGTGCTTACTGGCCCGCCGAAGATGACCAGCAGCGGAGCGCTGGCCAGCAGCCAAGCCACGCCGGCCAATTGGGCCCGGCTGATCCTGCCGGTGTCGACCTCGCCCTTGTAACTGGCCCAGAAGAAGACCGAACCCGCCCGGGACATGGCGATCAGGGCGCACAGCCCGGCCAGCAGCAGTAGCGGCCAGAGCCAGAGTCGTGCGCTGCCTTCCGCGGCCTGCATCAGCAGCAGCTTGCCCAGAGCGCCGGCGAGCGGCGGTAGTCCGGCGACCGCAACGGCGGCCACCAGGAACAGGCCGCCAAGCAGGTGGGGCTGATGCAGGCGACGGGCGCGAACCAGGCGGGTGCCCGCCTTGCCGCGCTGCTGTCCGATCATTTCGGCGATCAGGAACAGGGCGCCGCAGATCAGGGTGGTATGTGGCAGGTAGTAGAGCAGGGCGGTGGTTGCCGCTGTCGTGCCCAGTGCCACCCCGGCCAGCAATGTGCCCACCGAGACGAGTACCAGGTAGGCGATCAGGGGGCGCAGGTCGCGAGCGGCGAGAACGCCGATCGCCGCCAGTACGATGGTGGCCAGTCCGGACCACCACAGCCAGGCGGTAATGCCGCCTGCCGCAGGGCTGTCGACGAAGATCATCGTCTGCACACGCAGGATGGCGTATAGCCCCACCTTGGTCATGATGGCAAACAGCGCAGCGACCGGGGCGGGTGCCGCCGAGTAGGTGCGCGGCAGCCAGAAATAGAGCGGCAGCAGCGCCGCCTTGAGGCTGAAAACCACCACCAGCAGCAGGGCACCGGCGGTGACCAGGGCCGCCTGGTCGCCGGACATGACGGCAACACGGCGCGCCATGTCGGCCATGTTCAAGGTGCCGGTGGCGCCGTAGAGGACTCCCAGCGCAATGATGAACAGCGCCGAACCGGCCACGTTGAGGATCACGTAGTGCAGTCCGGCGCCTACCCGGGCCTTGCCGCCGCCATGCATCAGCAGCGCGTAGGAGGCCAGCAGCAGGATCTCGAAGAAGACGAAGAGGTTGAACAGGTCGCCGGTGAGGAAGGCGCCGTTCAGACCCACCAGCTGGAGCTGGAAGAGGCCGTGAAAGTTGCTGCCCTTGGTATCGTCACCGGCGCTGGCGAAGAGGATGCAGCCCAGGGCCAGCACGGCGGTGAGCGTCAACATCAGGGCCGAGAGCCGGTCTAGCATCAGCACGATGCCAAAGGGCGCCTGCCAGTTGCCCAGGCTGTAGAAGGTCAGTTCGCCGCTGGCGGCACGGCTCAGCAGCAGCAAACTGACCACGACCAGGGCTGCGGTGAGCGACACGCTGATGCGGCGATGGGTGGTAAAGCTCGCCTTGCCCATCAGCAGGAGTGCCAGGGCACCCACCATCGGCAGCAGGATGGGCAGGAAAATGAGATGCTGGTTCATCGGCCCACGTCTCCCTCTTCGCCCTGCTGGCCATCCACATGGTCGCTACCCAGTTCACTGCGGGCGCGAATGGCCAGGATCACCACGAAGGCGGTCATGGCAAAGCCGATGACGATGGCGGTCAGGACCAGGGCCTGGGGCAAGGGGTCGGTGGGTGAGATCGATTCGCCGATGACGGCTGCCGCATGGGTGTTGAGGCCGCCCGTGGAAAACAGAAAGAGGTTGACGGCGTAGCCGAGCAGGGCCAGGCCGACGATGACCGGGAAGGTGCGGCCCCGCAGCAGAAGATAGAGGCCGCTGGCAGAGAGCACGCCGACCACCAGTGAGAAGAGGGCTTCCATCAGCGTTCCTCCAGCGTCGGGCGATGCACGGTGGTCACTCGGCCCAGGTTGATCAGGATCATCAGGGTGGCGCCGACCACCGCCAGGTAGACCCCGAGATCGAAGAGCATGGCCGAGGCCAGTTCGATCTCGCCGATCAGCGGAATATGGAAATGGCCGAACGCCGAGGTCAGGAAGGGGTAGCCGAATAGCCAGCTGCCTAGCCCCGTGGCCACGGCGATGGCCAGGCCGCATACCGCCACCACCGGATAGGAGACCGGCAGGCGCTGCCGTGTCCAGTCATGCCCTCGGGCCATGTACTGCAGGATCAGGGCCACGGAAGTGATCAGACCGGCAATGAAGCCGCCGCCGGGCTGGTTGTGGCCGCGCAGGAAGATATAGACCGATACCAGCAGTGCCAGCGGCAGCAGTATCTGCGCCACTACCGCCAGGATCATCGGATGGCGGTGCCTTGACCAGCGGATACCCTCCAGGTTGCCCGAGGGCATGAACAGGCGCATGCGGTTGAGCAGCTTGAAGGTGGCCAGTCCGGCCAGGGTCAGCACGGTGATCTCGCCCAGGGTATCGAAGCCGCGGAAATCCACCAGGATGACGTTGACTACATTGGTACCGCCGCCGCCAGGTAGGCTCTCGCGCAGGAAGTAGTCGGCGATGGTCAGCGTCTCGCGGGTGAGCAGAGCATAGTTGAGCATTGCCACCACCACGCCCAGGGAGGCGGCAAGGATCAGGTCGCGCAGGATCCGTCTTCCCGAGACGAGCAGGGGAGGGCGCTGGGGCAGGAAGAACAGTGCCAGGATCATCAGGATCATCGAGGCGACTTCCACCGACAGCTGCGTCAGTGCCAGGTCCGGGGCGGAAAACCGTACGAAGGTCAGTGAGACGGCGAGACCCACCACCGAGAGCATGAGCAGTGAGACCAGCCGCCAGCGATGGCTCAGGGCACTGCCGATGGCGCCAAAGATCATCAGGCCGGCGCCCAGGATCATCATGCCGTCCAGCGGCTGCAGGCCCAGCTCGCCGGTGAGGGACTCTAGCCGGGTCAGGCCGATGGCGGTCATGACCAGGGCACAGAGAATCAGCAGGGCCTGGTAGCGCTGCAGCGAGCCGTTCTCCAGGCGCAGGGTCAGCCAAAGGGTAATCTTGATGGCGCGCTGTATGGCGGCCTCGAAGATGAGCCCTGCGTCACGGGAGGGGAAGAGTGCCGCAAGGCCGGCAAAGTAGCGCTGATGACGCAGCACCAGGATGCCGCCTGCCACCGCGGCAAGGCTCATCAGCAGGGGCGTGTTGATGCCATGCCACAGCGCCAGGGTGAACATCGGCGTCGTCTCTCCCTGCACCGCCAGGCTCGCTGCATTGACAAGGGGGGCGGCCAGCGTCATGGGGAACAGGCCCACCACCAGGCTGACGGCAGCCAGGAACAGTCCCGGTGCCAGCATGCCGTGCGCCGGGTCGTGGGCCTTGATCGGCGGCTGGGACTTCTGCTCGCGGGTAAGCTTCGGCTCGGCGAAGAAGAGGCTATAGATCAGTCGCAGCGAATAGGCCACCGAGAGCATGGCGGCGACTACCACCAGCAGCGGGATGACGACGCTCAGGGCTCCCAGCAGGCTATTGATCAGGCTCTGTTCGAACAGCATCTCCTTGGAGAGGAAGCCGTTGAAGGGGGGGAAGCCGGCCATGGCGGATCCCGCGAGGATCGTCATGGTGCCGGTCAGCGGCATCATCGACCACAGCGCGCCCAGGCGATCGATATCCCGGGTGCCGGTCTCATGGTCGATGATGCCGACCATCATGAACAGCGCCGCCTTGAAGGTGGCGTGGTTGAGAATGTGAAACACGGCGGCCACGATGGCCAGCGGACTGCCCAGTCCCAGCAGCAGGGTGATCAGGCCCAGGTGGCTGACCGTGGAGAAGGCCAGGATGCCCTTGAGGTCGCGCTCGAGCAGGGCGAACCAGGCGGCATAGAGCATGGTGGCGAGGCCCACCAGGGATAGCGCAACGGCCCAGAGCGCTGTGTCCCCCAGCGCCGGGTTTAGTCGCGCCATGAGGAAGACGCCGGCCTTGACCATGGTGGCCGAATGCAGGAAGGCCGATACCGGCGTCGGTGCCGCCATGGCATGGGGCAGCCAGAAATGGAACGGGAACTGGGCCGACTTGGTGAAGGCGCCGAAGAGTACCAGCACCAGGATGAGCGGATAGTGGGCCGAGGCGCGTATCGCGTCGCCGGCAGCCAGGACGTCACTCATGGCAAAGCTGCCGACGACCTGACCGATCAGCAGGATGCCGGCCAGCAGTGCCAGCCCCCCGGCGCCGGTGACGGTGAGCGCCATGCGTGCACCGCGTCGGGCGTCGCTGCGATGGCCCCAGAAGCCGATCAACAGGAACGACGAGATACTGGTCAGTTCCCAGAACAGCCACAGCAGCAGCAGGTTATCGGCCATGGCAATCCCCAGCATGGCCGTCATGAACAGCATCATGTAGGAAAGAAAGCGACCATCGTCCTCGGCAGCGCTCAGGTAATACCCGGCATACAGCAGGATCAGGCTACCGATACCCAGGATCAGCAAGGCGAACAGCAGCGTCAGGCCGTCGATTCGCAGCGCCAGGTCGAGTCCCAGCAGGGGCATCCAGGGTATCTGTAGACTGACCACATCGCCGGCGATGACGGTCGGGGCATGCATCAGGACCAGGCCCAGCGCCAGCAAGGGGGCGACCAGGGTGGCGATGACACAGGCCTTGCGGCCATGGCGAGAGGTCATGACAGGCACCAGGGTGCCAATAATGGTGATAAGAGGAATCCACAGCAATGACATTGGTGGTCATCCATTCTGGCGGCGGATAGGTGACATTGCGTCACACTGGGGCATAGTGAAGCGTGACGTAGAATGTGCCGGGTCACCACGAGGCTCATCGGCGGATCGATGATCGCCGGACTGGCGCGTTGGGAGTGACGAATGAAGAAACGGAGGGAAATCGCTATACTACCAGCCGTTTCGCCGAGCGGTCTGTGCCAATTGCTGCCAGCTGCGGCGCAGAGTTTATAGCTTTTGCGGTGCAATATACAGTCTGGAAAGGTCGTACGGGGCTTATCCATTGGGCGTAATTCCGCCCTCGGCGCCGGCGAAGGAAAACCTGTTCAGGCGACGTTCATTTGCACGTTCGACGCGCGCTTGTCAAAGTGGCGGCGGCGCGTCATGCAGCAGTCGTGCGTGGCTAGCCGGCGATTTCGCCTACCGTCTATCGCGACAGGCACCGGCAAGGCAGCGAAGATGCCGGTACCCCCTGATGGAAGATCGACCATGAAGAGAGCTGCATGATGCAATTAGCCGTGCTTTCGGGTTTCGTGCTCGCCGCCTTTGCCCCGCTGCTGCATCGCTGGTTCGGGGCGCGTACGAGCTTCGTGCTGGCCGCATTTCCGGCAGCCTTGACCCTGGTGTTCCTGAACCTCATGCCTGCGGTGATGAGTGGGGAGACACTGACGTTCGGCGTGGCGTGGGTGCCTTCACTGGGCATGAGCCTGACCTTCGTCGTCGATGGGCTCTCGCTGCTGTTTTCCCTGTTGATCACGGTGATCGGCACCTTCGTGCTGATCTATGCCGGGGGGTATCTCAAGGGCCATCCCGACCTGGTGCGTTTCCATATCGCCCTGGTGGCCTTCATGGTGTCGATGCTGGGCCTGGTCCTGGCCGATGGCCTGATCACGCTGTTCGTCTTTTGGGAGCTGACCAGTATTACCTCCTATCTGCTGATCGGCTTCAATCACGCTGACCTGGAGGCTCGCAAGTCTGCCCGCCAGGGGCTGTTCGTCACCTTCGGCGGTGGGCTGGCACTGATGGCGGGGCTGGTGATGCTGGGTATGGCCGGCGGCAGCTGGTCCCTCGCCGAGCTGGGCACCATGGGGGATGCGCTGCGTGAACACGATCTCTATGCACCGTTGCTGATCTGCCTGCTGCTGGGCGCCTTCACCAAGTCGGCCCAGTTCCCGTTCCACTTCTGGCTACCCAACGCCATGGCGGCACCGACGCCGGTATCGGCCTACCTGCACTCCGCCACCATGGTCAAGGCCGGGATCTACCTGATGGCGCGACTGCAGCCCAGTCTGGGCGGCACCGAGATGTGGGTCGGTATCCTCTCGGTGGTGGGAGCCATCACCATGTTCACCGGTGCCTTCCTGGCCATACGCCATACCAATATCAAGAAGCTGCTGGCCTACTCCACGATCATGGCGCTGGGAACCCTGACCATGCTGCTGGGCATCGGCACCGAGGGAGCGCTCATCGCCTTCGTCACCTTCCTGCTGGCCCACTCCCTCTACAAGGGGGCGCTGTTCATGGTGGCGGGTATTCTCGATCACGAGACCGGTACCAAGGACGTGACTGCCATGGGGGGGCTGCGCTCGCTGATGCCGGTGACTGCGCTGGTAGCCATGATCGCCGCCCTGTCGCTAGCGGGTGCGCCGCCGCTTTTCGGCTTCATCGCCAAGGAGCTGATGTTCGAATCGGTTCTCGAAGCCGAATCCTTCCGCTGGTTGATCCTGCTGCTGGCCTTCTCGGCGGCCTTCCTGACCATTGCCGTAGCCGCCATCGTGGCGCTGAGGCCCTTCTTCGGCGACCGCCGCCCCACCCCGCGGGTGGCCCACGAGGCGCCGGTCTCGATGCTGCTTGGTCCCGCCGTGCTGGCGGTGCTCTCGCTGCTGCTCGGGCTGGTCCCGGTGCTGGCCGGCATGGGGCTGCTGACGGCGGCCGCCTCGGTGGTGATGGGCGAGCCGGTCACCGTCTCGCTGTCGCTGTGGCACGGCATCAACCTGCCCCTGATCATGTCGCTTGTCAGCCTGGCACTGGGCTATCTGCTGTTCCTGCGCTGGGATCGGGTGCGTGCGCGCCTGGCGAGGCTCGACCCCCTCATTGCGCGAGGCCCCGAGGCGGGCTATGAGGCCTTCATGCACTGGATCACCGTCGTCTCCGACTGGCAGACCCGTATCCTGCAGAACGGCTACATGCGCAACTACCTGATGGTCATGGTGCTGACACTGATCGCGCTGATCGGCAATTCCCTGCTGCTGCGCCACTCCCCGGAGATCGCCTTCCATCTCGACGTTCGCTTCCACGAAGTGGTGGTGGTATCCATGATGGTGATGGGGGCGCTGTTTGCCGCCATCACCCGATCGCGGCTGAGCGCGGTGGTATCGGTGGGCATCATGGGCTTCTCGATCGCCTTGACTTTCATCCTTTTCAGTGCCCCCGACCTGGGCATCACCCAGTTGCTGGTGGAAACGCTGACCGTGATCCTGCTGGTGCTGGTGCTCTTCCGCCTCCCCCGATTCGCCAGCCTCTCGACTCCCCTGGAGCGAGTGCGCGACCTCCTGGTAGCGGGGTCTGTCGGTGTGTTGATCACCCTGCTGGTGCTGACGGCCTGGGGGATCGACCAGTTCGTGCCCATTTCGGGCTACATGATCGAGAACAGCGTACCGCTGGCCCATGGGCGCAATATCGTCAACGTGATCCTGGTGGACTACCGGGCGCTGGACACCCTGGGCGAGATCTTCGTGCTGGCGCTGGCGGCGATCGGCGTCATTGCCATGCTCAAGCTACGTGCGGCGGAGAAATCCAAGCCTGCGTCGAAGGATAAGGAGTCCGCCGATGGTTAAGTCAGGCACCCTGATACTGCACACCGCCGCCCGGATCCTGATGCCGCTGCAGCTGCTGTTCTCCGTGTTTCTGTTGCTGCGGGGGCATGATGAGCCGGGCGGGGGGTTCATCGCCGGTCTGGTGGCCGCAGGCGCCTTCACGCTCTACCTGTTCGCCTTCGGAGTCAGCGCCACCCGGGAGGTGCTGCGCATGGTCGATGCCCGTGACCTGATCGGCATGGGCCTGTTGCTGGGCATGATCTCGGTGTTTCCCGCCTGGTTCATGGATCAACCCTTCCTGACCG
>SKVX01000247.1 GCA_007129225.1 Halomonas sp. | reverse complement strand
CAGCGCTGCGAGGCGATTTGATGAGCTGGTGCCAGCACATCAGAGAGGCCGATCTGCTGGAGCTCCAGTCAGAATACGTGGCGCTGTTCGACAAGGGCCGCGCTCACTCGCTGCTGCTGTTCGAGCACGTCCATGGCGAATCCCGCGACCGTGGCCAGGCCATGGTCGATCTGATGAACGAGTACCAGGAAGCCGGCTTCGAGCTGGATGCCCGGGAGCTGCCGGACTACCTGCCGCTGTTCCTGGAGTATCTCTCCACCCGCAGCGAGGAGGAGATCGGTCGCTGGCTAGGCGAAATTCGCCACATTCTGGCACTGCTGGCGGCGCGTCTGGAAGGGCGCGGCTCCGACCACGCCCTGGTGATGCGCGCCCTGCTGGCGATGATCGGCGCCGAGGAGGAGGTGGAAGCCCAGCGTGAAACCGTGGTGGGTGAGAGTCGCGATGACACCCCCGAGGCGCTGGATGCGGTGTGGGAGGAGGAGGCGGTGCGTTTTTCCGCCAAGTCCGATGAGGACTGCGCGCTGCAGTCCGCCGAGGGGCGTCGTCTGGCCGAGCGCAAGCGCGAGACCCAGAGCCAGCCGGTACGGATCATGTCTCCCGGGGCGGATGCGCCTCGTGTGAGCGGTCGTTAACAGGAGAACTGTCATGTTTGACGCCATTTCCACCTACTTCAATCACCTGATCTACGGTTACTACCCGTATCTGGTCGGCACCGTCTTCCTGGTCGGCAGCCTGATGCGCTACGACCATGGCCAATTCACCTGGAAGACCGGCTCCAGCCAGATGCTGTCGTCGAAGAACATGCGCCTGGCCAGCAACCTGTTCCATGTCGGCATCATCGTGATCTTCTTCGGCCACCTGTTCGGCATGCTGACGCCGCACTGGATGTACGACCGCTTCCTGGATCCCGGCACCAAGCAGCTTCTCGCCATCGTGGTGGGCGGCATCGCCGGTGCCATGTGCGTGGTGGGCGGCGCCATGCTGCTGCATCGCCGCCTGACCAATGTCCGGGTGCGGGCCTCATCGAGCACCATGGACACCGCCATCCTCGGTCTGATCGTGTTCCAGGCGGCGCTGGGGATGGTCACCATCCTCTTCTCCCTGGGCCACATGGACGGCGAGATGATGGTGACCCTGGCCAGCTGGGCCCAGGCGATCGTCTTCTTCGGCGGCGGCGCCGCCTACTACATGGAAGAGGTTTCCTGGATCTACAAGCTGCATATCTTCGTGGGCCTGACCATCATCCTGCTGTTCCCGTTCTCGCGGCTGGTGCATGTCTGGAGCGTACCGTTCGGTTACATCACCAGGCGCTATCAGCTGGTCCGCCGCCGGGGTTAAGCACAAGCTGGCTGCGCTCGCTCAGCTTCGCGAGTAATGGCACCACCGAGAGGGCCGGGGACAGGTGGACGAGGAGGTCTTTTTCCAGGGATGGAAAAAGTAGCGTCCAGGGAAGGATTCAAAGCGCCTCCTCGGAAACCTGGTCCCCGGGCCTGCTCCGGCAAGATTATTGAGGTGAATGACATGCAAATGATCGAGATCGAACAGCTGCCGGGTCGCGTCACCCCGCCGCCCATCCAGGTCGGTGGCAAGGCCATCGACGAAGAGAGCATCGCCCGGGAGATGCAGTACCACCCCGCGGCAACCGCCGATGAGGCGCAGCTCCAGGCCGCCCGGGCCCTGGTGGTACGCGAGCTGCTGCTCCAGCGAGCCATCGCGCTGGGCCTGGTGACGGTCGATGAAGCCGAAGAGGGCGATCACGACGCCGCCATCGCCAGCTTGCTGGAGCAGGAGCTGGACGTGCCGGAGCCTACGGAAGCCGACTGCCGGCGCTTCTTCGATGCCGCGCTGGAGCGTTTCAGCGAACCGACTCGCCTGGCCGTGCGCCACATCCTGCTGGCCGCCGCACCGGACGATGCACAGGCCCGCGACGCCCAGTATCGCCTGGGGGAGTCGCTGATTGAGGAGCTGGAAGCCATTCCCGAGCGCTTCACCGAGTTCGCCATGCGCCACTCGGCGTGTCCGTCGAAGGAAGAGGGCGGCGACCTGGGCTGGCTGGCGCCGGGTCAGACCGTCGGGGAATTGGATCGCGCCCTGCAGCATCTCCCTGAGGGGCTACACGAGCGACCGCTGGCCTCGCGCTATGGCTGGCACGTGATTCTGATCGACGAGCGCGCCGAGGGCCAGCCGCAGGCCTTCGATCAGGTCATCGACCGTGTGCGTCACAACCTGCGTGAGCAGGCTACGCGCCGCGCCCTGCGCCACTATCTGCTGGCGCTGGAAGAAGAGATCGGCGTCGAGGGAGTCAGCCTCGACGATGCTGCTGCCGGCAGCCTGATGCAATAGGAGAGATTTCATGGCCCATGTTCATGCCGATACCCCCTTCGCACCGCTCGGCATCGCTGTACTGACCGTATCCGATACGCGTGGCTTCGACCGCGACGGCAGCGGCGACCTGCTCAGCGAGCGCCTCTCCGAAGCGGGCCATGCACTGGTCGAGCGTCGCATCGTTCCCGATGATATCTACCGTATCCGGGCCGTCGTCTCGAAGTGGGTGGTACGCGATGATATCCAGGTGGTGCTGGTCAACGGGGGGACGGGGTTCACCACACGCGATACCACGCCGGAGGCGCTGACGCCGCTGTTCGATCGCTCGGTGGACGGATACGGTGAACTGTTCCGCCAGCTCTCTTACGAAACGATTGGTACCTCCACGATTCAGTCCCGTGCCGTGGCGGGGGTCGCCAACGGTAGACTGATCTTCGCCATGCCCGGCTCACCCAAGGCCTGTGCCACCGCCTGGGATGGCATTCTCGAAAGCCAGCTCGATGCGCGTACCCGGCCATGCAACTTCGTTGCCATGGTGCTGCCCGAACAGCCCCGTTGTGCCATGCGCAGCGCCGATGAAACGCCTGACCATGGTCAAGGAGCGCGCGCATGAGCTGTGCCAACCTTGCCAAAGGCCTGCTCGATCTGGATGTTGCCAGGGCGCGCATGATCGCTGCTGCGGAGCCGGTCCGGGGCGAAGAGTCGGTGGTGCTGGAGCAGGCTTTCGGCAGGGTGCTGGCATGTGACCTGGCCGCTCGGCTGGACATGCCGGGTATCGACAACAGCGCGATGGACGGCTATGCCCTGCGCCTGTCGGAACTTGGCGAGCAGGGGTTGCCCGTGGTCATGCGTGTTCCGGCGGGGGCGGCGGTATCCAAGCTGCCTGAAGGCGGTTGCGCGCGCATCTTCACCGGCGCGCCGGTGCCGGAAGGCGCCGACTGCGTGATACCCCAGGAGCGGGTCACCTTGGACGGTGAGGGCCGCATCCATGTCAGCGGCGAGGCAAGGCCGGGGGCCAATGTCCGCCGGCGTGGCGAGGAGTACCGTGCCGGCGATGCGCTGCTGCCGGCAGGCGCGACCCTCAACGCCGCGGCCCTGGCCATGCTGGCGAGCCAGGGGTTTGCCGAGGTGCCGGTATTGCCGCGTCTGACGGTGGCCTTGATTTCCACCGGCGACGAGCTTGTCGAGCCCGGCGAGTCTGCCTCGCCGGGGCAGGTCTACAATAGCAACCGGGTGATGCTTCAGGCGTTGCTCGAGCAGCAGGGCTGCGATGTGCTCGACCTGGGCATCATCGCCGATACGGCGGAGGCGCTGCACGAAGCCTTCGTGATAAGTCGCGACAGCGCCGACCTGGTGGTCTGTACCGGTGGCGTGTCGGTGGGTGAGGAGGATCATGTCCGGCCGGTACTCGAGGCACTGGGCGGGCTGGTGTTCCACGGCGTGGCGATGAAGCCGGGCAAGCCCTTCGCCTTCGGCTACCTGGACGATGGGTCGCCGGAAGGGGTGCCGCTCATCGCCCTGCCGGGAAATCCGGTGGCCTCGCTGGTGGGATGGCAGCTCCTGGCCAGGCCCTTCGTCCAGGGGTGCCAAGGGCGCACCGTCGGACCATTACAACAATTCAAGGTTCGTGCCGGCTTTTCGCGGCGCGGCAATCAGGCCCGGCGTGAGCTGTTGCGCGTTGTGCTCGACTGGCAAGGAGGCCTTCCGGTAGCCTTTCTTGCTGGCGGGCAGGGGTCGCACATGCTGCGGGCAGCCAGCCAGGCACACGGCTATCTGATGATGGCCGCCGATACCGACGTGGAGGAAGGTCATGAATACCCCTATCTGCCCGCCGGACAGTTCGTCGACTGACCTGCTGTTCAAGCCCAAGCAGTTGCGCGAGCTGGTCTACGGCGTGCCCTGGTTGGGCGAGCTTGACGATGACGAGGTCACTTCACTGCTGGAGGACTCCGATCTGCGTGCGTTGAAGAATCGCGAGTGGCTGTTCCGGCAGGATGCACCGGCCCATTGGCTCTATATCGTGATCAACGGCGCCGTGCGCCTGGCACGCTCCGCCGGGGATGGTCGCCTGGCCACCATTCGCTGCGTGGAGCGCGGGGGCACCCTGGGCGAGCTCAGCATGGTCTCCAGTGCCGGCGTCTACCTCTACTCGGCGGAAGCGCTGCGTCGTACCCATGTGCTGGCCATACCCGCCCAGCGCTGTCGCGAGCTGATGGATCGCCAGCCGATCTGCCGCGCCGAATTCATGAGTCGCCTGGCCCTGGAACTGACCGAGCGCCTCGAGGACCTGGCCCTGCTGACCCAGGCCGATGCCATGTCTCGGCTGGTCAGCTACATCCTGCGCCAGTTGCCCGCCGGTCGCTCCAAGTCGCCGCGGGTGGTGCGCCTCTCCATTCCCAAGCGCTGGCTGGCCGCACAGCTCGCCATGACGCCGGAGACCCTGTCGCGGCTATTGGCCAAGCTGCGCGACGGCGGTGTCATCAGCATCGACCGTCAGCGCCTTGTAGTGCTGGATGAGCAGAAGCTGCGTGACGCCATGCTGGCGGACGACTGACGCGTCACAGACGCCGCTATCGGCGCTGACGCGGTCACTCTGATGTTATCCGGGAGACTGTATGCTCCGAACCGCCAAGAAGCCCCGCACCCTGGTCTATTCCTGCTCCGGCTGCTCCGACGTGGCCCAGTTGGCCAACGGCGTGGCCCTGGCGCTCGATCACACCGGGGTGGCGGAGATGTCCTGTATTGCCGGCGTGGGCGGTGGCGTGCCCGGGCTGGTGAAGACCGCCCGCTCCGGGCGGCCCATCGTCGCCATCGACGGCTGCCAGATGCACTGCGTGATCCACTGCCTGGCCAATGCCGGCGTCGTCCCCACCGAACATGTCCGGCTCTATGAGCAGGGCTTTCGCAAGCGCCGCGGCCAGACCTACAGCGAAGGCGAGGTCACTGCCGTGGCCGAACAGGTGGGCGAACTGATTGCCCGGCTGCCCATGGACGCCACTGCCCATGTCGAAGCAAGAGCCGAGGAGAACCCATGAGCCTGGTCGACGGCTTCGGCCGCACCGTCCGCTACGTTCGCCTATCGGTCACCGATCGCTGCGACTTCCGCTGCGTCTACTGCATGGCCGAGGAGATGACCTTCCTGCCTCGTGCCCAGGTGCTCACCCTGGAAGAGATGGCCACGCTGTCCCGGGCCTTCGTTGAGCTGGGCGTGGAGAAGATCCGCCTGACCGGCGGCGAACCGCTGGTGCGTCGCGGCCTAACAGGGCTGGTGGCGGAGATCGGTGCCCTCGACGGGTTGCGCGACTTCGCCATGACCACCAACGGTGCCGGTCTGGTCAAGCACGCGTCGGCGCTGCGCGCCGGCGGTCTGAAGCGGCTCAATATCAGCCTCGACACCCTGGACCCCGGCCGCTTCCGCGAGCTGACCCGTACCGGCAGCCTGAAAAAGGTCATCGATGGCATCCGTGCCGCGCGCGATGCCGGTTTCGAGCGCATCAAGCTCAACGCCGTGATCCTCAAGGGGCGCAACGACGACGAGGTGCTAGACCTGGTCGATTTCGCACGTGCCGAAGGCGTGGATATCAGCTTCATCGAGGAGATGCCCCTGGGCCAGAGCATCGGCCACGACCGTGCCGAGACCTTCTGCTCCAGTGACGAGGTGCGCACCGCCATCGAGTCTCGCCATGCCCTGGTGCCCACCACCGAGACCACCCTGGGGCCGTCGCGGTATTTTCGGATGAGCGATTCGGATAGTCGGATTGGCTTTATCTCGCCCCACAGCCACAACTTCTGCGATGCCTGTAACCGGGTGCGGGTCACCGCCGAGGGTCGCCTGCTGCTGTGCCTGGGCAATGAGCACTCGGTCGACCTGCGTGCGGTGATGCGCCGCCACCCCGGCGACCTCGAACGCCTCAAGGCCGCCATCGTCGCCGCCATGCAGAAAAAGCCCGAGCGGCACCACTTCACCACCGACGGCGAGGTGCAGGTGGTTCGCTTCATGAACATGACCGGAGGCTGAGCGCCTCCGCCATTGAGCCCTCGGCCTGGGCAGGCTAGCTTGGTGGGCAAACCACGCCCACCAGGAGACTCCCATGGCTGACCCGCACGACGAGCACGACCCCCACCTGTGGCTCGAAGAAGTCGAGGGCGAGCGCGCCCTGGCCTGGGTGGAGGCGCGCAACGCCGAGAGCCAGGCGCAACTGGCCGATTCCCCCGGCTTCGATGAGCTGCGTGCCGACCTCCAGGCGATCCTCGAAGCCGACGACCGCATCCCCTTCGTGGTCAAGCGCGGCGAGCACTTCTACAACTTCTGGCAGGACCGCGACCACCCCCGCGGGCTGTGGCGGCGCACCACCCCCGAGGAGTACCGCAAGGCGCGGCCCGAGTGGGAGGTGTTGATCGACCTCGACGCGCTCAACGCCGAGGAGGGCGAGAACTGGGTGTGGCACGGCGCCCACTGCCTGCGCCCCGCATCGCCCGACGAACCCTGGCGCCACTGCCTGGTATCGCTCTCCCGCGGCGGCGCCGACGCCGATGTCAGCCGCGAGTTCGACCTGGTGGAGAAGCGCTGGGTCGAAGCGGGCTTCTTCCGCCCCGAGGCCAAGGGCAGCCTGGGCTGGATCGACCGCGACACGGTCTATGTCCAGACCGATTTCGGCGAGGGGTCGATGACGAGCTCAGGCTACCCGCGCATCGTCAAGCAGTGGCGGCGCGGCACGCCGCTGGCCGATGCCGAGACGATCTTCGAGGGCGAGTCCGACGACATGGCCGTGGGTGCCATGCACGACTCGACGCCGGGCTTCGAGCGCGACTTCGTCAGCCGTGCCCGGGCCTTCTACGACAACGAGCTCTACCTGCGCGAGGCCGACGGCAGCCTGCGCCGCATCGAGGTGCCCAACTCGGCTCACAAGCAGGTCCACCGCGAGTGGCTGATGGTCGAGCTGCGCGAACCCTGGGAAGTGGATGGCACCACCCACCCCGCCGGCGCCCTGTTGATTGCCGACTTCGACGCCTTCATGGCCGGCAAGCGCGACCTGCGCGTGCTGTTCATCCCCACCGAGCGCACCTCGCTCTCCGATGCCACCTGGACCCGCTGCCACCTGATCCTCAACGTGCTCGACGACGTCAAGCACCGGCTCACCGTGCTGACGCCGGAAGCGGGGCAGTGGCAGCCCGAGCCGCTGACGGGCGTGCCGATGCTGGGCAGCGTCAGCGTGAGTGCGGTGGACGACGAGGAGTGCGACGAGGTCTTCGTCATCGTCAGCGACTATCTGACGCCGACCACGCTGCTGCATGGTCGGGTCGGCGAGGAATGGGAGACGCTCAAGCAGGCCCCGGCGCTGTTCGACGCCGAGGGCCTCGAGGTCACCCAGCACTTCGCCACCAGCCAGGACGGCACGCCGGTGCCCTACTTCCAGGTGGCGCGGCGCGACCTGGAGCCAAACGGCGAGCATCCGACCCTGCTCTACGGCTACGGCGGCTTCGAGGTGCCGCTGCTGCCCGGCTACAGCCCTGGCGTGGGGCGCGCCTGGCTCGCCCAGGGTGGCGTCTACGTGGTGGCCAACATCCGCGGCGGCGGCGAGTACGGCCCGCGCTGGCACCAAGCGGCGCTGCGCGAAAAGCGCCACAAGGCCTTCGAGGACTTCGCCGCCGTGGCAGACGACCTGATCGAGCGCGGCGTCACCTTGCCGCAGCGGCTGGGCATCCAAGGCGGCTCCAACGGTGGCCTGCTGGTGGGCAACATGCTCACTCGCTACCCGCAGCTGCTGGGTGCCGTGGTGTGCCAGGTACCGCTGCTCGACATGCGCCGCTACCACCTGCTGCTGGCCGGCGCCTCGTGGATGGCCGAGTACGGCGACCCCGAGGGCGACGACTGGGATGACTTCCTGCGCGATGTCTCGCCCTATCACAACCTCGACCCCGCGGCCGATTACCCGCCGCTATTGCTGATGACCAGCACCCGCGACGACCGTGTCCATCCCGGGCACGCACGCAAGATGATGGCGCGCATGCGCGAGCAGGAGCACGAGGTGCTCTACTACGAGAACATCGAAGGCGGCCACGGCGGTGCTGCCGACAACCGCCAGCGCGCCCACATGCAGGCGCTGGCGTTCGCATTTCTCGTGCAGCAATTGATGGACAAGGCAGGGTGATACGCCAGCGTCATGAGAAAGGGGCGATGGTTTTATCCGCATAGCCATGCCGGGCCTGGAAGCGCTGCAGCTCGCGGGGCTGCGGCACCTGCCCGGTGAAGATCTCGACGTAGGCGGGGATGCGTTGCATGCGGACCTCGAGCGCCTCCCGGGTCTTCATCGAGATATAGCCGATCTGGGTGAGGTAGATGGTGCGGCCGCGCACGTTGGCCGCCAGCGGCTCAAAGCCGTAGCGCTCGAACATCCGTGTCAGCGCGTCGATGCGCGTTTCGTCCGCTGTGTCGATCTGCCTGGCCACCTCCTCCGATTGCAACGCCCAGCTGCGCATGGCGAATTCCAGCGGTGAGTCGAAGAGTTCGGGCTTCAGCCAGCAGTCGAAGACGTTGAGGATCGCCTCGGTAATGCTCTCGGCGTAGGCTTCGGTCTGCCGCACCAGGCCCTGGGTGTTCTTCTCCCGCCAGCGCTCGACCAGGGCGTCCAGCAGCGCCTCGCGATCCTTGAAGAACCAGTAGAAGCTGGTACGCGAGACCTTGAGCCGCTTGGCCAGCGGCAGGATCCGTACGCTATCCACGCCGGAATCGAGCAGCAGCTCGAAGGCGGCGTCGAGCCAGGCGTCGCGGGAGCCTTTCCACTTGGTGCTGTCATTGCCGTGCATGAAACGGTTATCTCCGTGTTCTAAAGGTCCTTCACCAGCCGCAGGGCATCATAGATCGCCGCATGAGTGTTTCGCGACTCGACGGCATCACCGATGCGGAACAGCTGGAAGCTGCCGTCCGGGTTACGGACAACTGCCTGGGGCCGGCCGGCGATCAGGTCGTCGTAATCTACCTCGCCGCCGTTGCGGGAGTGTGGCTTGAGCTCGAAGTAGACGTCGGCAATCGGCGTGATGCCGTAGTTGACCACTACCTGATCGATGCGCCGCTCATGTTTCAGGTCCTGCTTGCCTGGAGCTACGTAGTCGCTGGTGATGTTGGCGAGCAGCTCGCCGCCGTCGCGCTGCACGGACTTCAGCCGGTAAGTGGGCGTGAAGGTGACGTTGGGGCGTTGCAGGGCGCGCATGTAGGGCACCAGGTTCATGGCCATGATCTCCGCCGAGAAGGTGCGGTCAGGCGTCATGATCTCCAGTTCGGCTCCACTGGTGGCGATGATCTCCGCCGCCTGCATGGCGGCGTGGTCGCCGGCGTCATCGAACAGCAACACTCGGCTGCCCGGCGCCACGTGGCCGGAGAGGATGTCCCAGGTGTTGACCACCAGCTCGTGCCCGACCTCGGGCTGGTCTTCCATGGGGTAGCCGCCGGTGGCCACGATCACCACGTCCGGCTGCTCGGCGAGCACCTCCTCGGCCTCGGCCCAGACGTTGTAGCGGATCTCGACGCCGAGCGCCTCGCTGCGTGCCAGGCGCCAATCGATGATGCCCAGCATCTCGCGGCGACGTTCGCTCTGCGCCGTGAGGCGCACCTGGCCGCCGGCATCGCTGGCGGCTTCCAGCACCACTACTGAATGGCCCCGCTCGCCGGCGACCCGGGCGGCTTCCAAGCCCGCCGGGCCGGCGCCGACGATCACCACTCGCCGCTTCTCTGGTGCCTTGGGAATGGTGTGGGGCATGGTGGTTTCGCGCCCGGTGGCGGCGTTGTGGATGCAGTAGGCGGCACCGCCCTGGTAGATGCGATCGAGGCAGTAGTTGGCGCCGACGCAGGGGCGGATCTCCTCCTCGCGGCCCTCCATGATCTTGCGCACGATGTGCGGGTCGGCCATATGGGCGCGGGTCATGCCGATCATGTCGACCTTGCCCGAGGCGATGGCATGGCGGGCGGTGGCGACGTCCTGGATCTTGGCGCCGTGGAAGGTGGGGAAGTCCACCTGGCGCTTGATCTCGCCGGCGAAGTCGAGGTGCGGGGCGCTGGGCATGCCCTGGATGGGGATCACGTCGGTGAGCCCGGCGTCGGTGTCGATATGCCCGCGCACCACGTTGAGGAAATCGACCAGGCCGCTCTCCTTAAGGCGCCGCGAGATCGCCATGCCGTCGCCGGCGGTCAGTCCGCCCGGCAGCATCTCGTCGCCGGTATAGCGCACGCCGACGATGAACGCCTCGCCGACCCGCTGGCGAATGGCCCGCAGCACATCGAAGGTGAAACGCAGCCGGTTGTCGAGATCCCCTCCGTAGGGCCCCTCGAGGGTGTTGGTCAGCGGCGACCAGAACTGGTCCATCAGATGGCCATAGGCCTGCAGCTCGATACCGTCGAGGCCGGCCGCGTGCATGCGCTCGGCGGCATCGGCGTAGTCGCGGATCAGCCGCTCGATGTCCCACGCCTCGACCTGCTTGGGGAAGGCGCGGTGAGCCGGCTCGCGGCGATGAGACGCCGATACCGTCGGGAGCCAGTCGCCCTTGTCCCATCGGGTGCGTCGGCCCAGGTGGGTCAGCTGGATCATCACCGCGGTGCCGTGCTCATGACAGGCATCGGTCAGCTCACGCATCCAGGGAACCACCTCGTCCCTGTAGGCCAGGATGTTGTTGAACACCGGGGGGCTGTCCTTGGCCACCGCCGCGGACCCGGCGGTCATGGTCAGGCCCAGGCCGGCCCTGGCCCGCTCGACGTGATACTCACGGTAGAGCGCCTTTGGCATCCCATCCTCGGGGTAGGCGGGCTCGTGGGAGGTCATCATGAGCCGGTTTCTGAGGGTCAGGTGCTTGAGCTGGAAGGGCTGCAGCAGCGGGTCGTTGGCCATGGCCAGGCCTCTCTATTGTTGTTTGCTTGGCTGTCGTTTACTTGGCGAGTCAGTCGAAATGTTCATTGCTGTTCTTTAAGTGTACAGTGCTGTACATGGGTCGAAAAGCCCTGGAATGGCGGGTCATCATGCAACGGCTGGGCCTCATTGGCCGGACTGGGGAGGCTGAAGGCGGCGTAATTCTTTTCATCGCGCCAGGCGCGTCGCCAGCCAGGGGAGCAGGCTGGCGATGGCGATGAAGCGGAACAGGTGATGAAACACCACGAAGGCCGGGTCGACGTCCAGCGAGGCGGCGAGCAGCACCACCTCCGACAATCCGCCCGGTACGAAGGCGAGGAACAAGGCGGCCGTGTCGTGGTGGGTCACCAGGGTCATCAGCAGGGTCATGGCCACGGCCAGCATCAGGGTCATCAGCATCGCCACCAGGCCATGCCCCAGCATGACGCGCGTCTCGCGAAGCGAGATGCCGACGAAGTAGGCGCCGAGCGACGTTCCCAGGCAGAACTGGACGACCAGCAGGGTGCCTGGCGGCATGTCGATCACCGGCAACTGCAGTAGCTGGATCACTCCGACGCCGAGGATAGGGCCGACCAGGACCGGTAGCGGCAGGCGTAGCCGGCGGGCCAGCCACCAGCTCGTGACGCCTGCCAGCAGGGTAATCGCCAGGGCCGTTGGTTCCGGCATTGCCCCGTCGAGCCCTGGTGCCCATGCGGCATTGGCAGGTTCTGGATCCTGCGGTATGAACTGGGTCAGCAGCAGCGGAACCAGGTAGATGACGGCAACAATGCGGCTGATCTGCCCGAGCAGAACCTGCCGCCGGTCGGCGCCGTACTCGTCGCAGGTGAGCAGAACCACCGATTGCGCGCCGGGCACGGCGGCGAACATTGCCGTGCGCCGGTCGAGTCCGGCACGACGTTCGAAATACCAGGTGTTGATGAAGGTGGTCACGGCCACCAGCAGCAGCATGCCCGCCAACGTCAGCGGCCAGCGGCGGGCTTCTGCCAGCAGCTCGGCATCGATGGCCGTGCCCACGTGCACGCCCAGCAGTGCCAGGGCAACCGGCTTGAGCCAGGCCGGCGGGGAGTGCGGCCAGCCCAGCCCGGCAGCCACCAGCACGGCCGTGAGGCTGCCGAGCAGCCAGGGCAACGGCACACCGAGAAGCATGAAGACCATCGCGCCCATGGCTGCGAAAAGCAGCGTGATGGCGCTCATGCTCAACGCTTGGAATCGCTATTGGCCCCGCGAGACTCCTCTTCCTCCTCATGGGCCATGGCCTCCAGCCGCTCCGAGAAGCGCATGCGGTAAGAGAGGATCAGTACCAATAGGGCCAGCCCCATCAGGATGAGGCTCAGCGGACTGTTGAGCAGGCCGCCCAGCCAGTCGCCACCGCTGATCAGTACCGCCCGACGCATGCTCTCTTCGAGCATGGGAGCGATGAGGAAGGTGATGATCAGCGGCGCTTCGGGTATGCCGAAACGGCGCATGAAGAAGCCGACGAAGCCGAAGAACAGCATGATACCCACGTCATAGGGATTGCCCTGCGTGGCGAAGCTGCCGATCACCGCCAGCACCATGATGGTCGGCACCAGTATCGGCTTGGGTAGCCCTCCCAGCTTGGCGTAGAAGAAGGCGAATCCTCGGCCGATTACCAGATTGAACAGGTTGGCCAGGATCAGGATGGTGAACAGGGCATAGATGACATCGGCGTGCAGCTCGAACATGCGCGGGCTGGGCGTGATGCCCTGGAGCAGCAGGGCGCCGCCGATCAGTGCCGCCGTGGCGCTGCCGGGGATGCCGAAGGCCAGCAGCGGGACCAGGGTGGGGCCGGCGGTGGCGTTATTGCCGGCCTCTGCGGCAGCCACGCCGCCCATCACACCGGTGCCGATCTTCTTGTGCGGCAGGACGCGCTTGGCGATCCCGTAGGAGAGAAATGAGGCCACCGTGGCGCCCAGCCCCGGCAGCATGCCGACGAAGCTGCCGACGCCGAGACCAATACCCATCTCACGCCAGTTGCTGAGATATTCACGAAAGGTAAGAGTGTCCTCTTTGTTGCTGAACAGGTCATTCATCCTGCGTTCGACTTTGTGACCGAGGCGCGATTCATGTAGCAGCTCGACGGTCTGCTCGAGCATACGGCTCATGGCAAACAGGCCGATGACCAGCGGCACCAGGCTGATACCGTCGCGCAGCCAGGCGAAGCCGAAGGTATTTCGCGAAGCCCCGCCCATGGGGTCGGAACCGATGGTGCCGATGTAAAGACCGATGGCAGCGGCGAGCAGACCCTTCGCCACATGCTTGCCCGACAGGGCACCCAGCAGCGCGATGGCTACCACCATCAGCCAGGTCCGCTCGGCAGGGCCGAACTGCAATGCGGCAATTGCCATCATCGGCGCGATCAGGATGACCAGTACGTCCGAGAGAGAATCGGCTGTTACCGAAGAGTAGAGCGAGGTCAGCAGCGCCTTGCGCCCCTGACCCTTCTGGGTCATGCGGTAGCCGTCGAAGACCGTGGCGGCTGAATCCGGCGCCCCGGGAGTGGCGAAGCTGATCGCCGAGATCGAGCCACCGAACAGCGCCCCCTTGTAGAGGCCGATCACCAGGCCCAGCGCACCAGTGATATCCAGCGTGAAGGAGAGCGGCAGCATCAAAGCCACCCCGGTGGATGTGGTCAGGCCGGGAATGGCGCCCAGGCCGACACCGACGAACACGCCGATGGTCAACCACATCAGCGTGTTCCAGTTGAGCACCAGATGCAGCGCCTCGATGAAGGCATCGGGTTGAAACATGGTTCGGCTCCGTCAGGTCGGCATCCCGCAGGGTTGTCGGCGTCAGACCAGCAGTGGCAGGAAGTCGCCGGGCAGGCGGATGCCCAGCAGCGTGAACACGGCCAGGATGATCAGCGAGATAGCCGGGGCCAGGGCCAGGGCGAGGTACCATGGGCGTAGCCCCAGCAGCAGCATCATTAGTCCCTGGAAGGTGGCCATGGGTAACAGCATGCCCAGTGGCGGCATCAGGGCGTACATTGCCAGGGCGGCAACACTGACAGCGACGGCCCAGAGCAGGTCTCGCCAGCCCAGGGTCGCCATCTCCTCGACCACGGTATGACGCCACCTGTCGACGGTGAGCGCCAGGGCGGTGATCAGCATGGCAGCGAGTCCCAGGCCGGGAAAGAAGCCGAGGGTGATGCCGTCACGCTGCTCGCGGTGAAACCAGTCCTGTTGCCAGAGGTAGACGAATAGCAGAAGGACACCAACAGCGATGAGGAGCCCGACAGCCTGGTTGGTTCGCCACCACCTGGCCGGGGCCCTGCGGCCTGAATTGTGTTGCATGGTGAGGCTCCCGGTCCATGCGGCCGGGACACTTGCCCGGCCGCATGCCACTGGTCATTCGAGCAGGTCGATGGCGTTACGCATGCGCTCGACCAGACGAGCATAGTCCTCGTTGGCCTCGGGGAAGCCCAGGAAGATTACCTCCTCGCCCATGCGGTCGAGCATGGCAGGCACGCT
>SKVX01000559.1 GCA_007129225.1 Halomonas sp. | reverse complement strand
TTTTGTGAAGATAGCAACCACCCAGAAGGAGGCAGCGAGAACAGGGTCGTCCTGACGGACGACGCGCTATCCCTCCCCGCACTAGAAGTACGGGGTATCTCGCGCAAAATCTGATGAAAGCCGTGATACTTGATGCCGCCAGTCTGGGTCCCGATATCGATCTGTCGCCGATCCGCGAGCGGGTCGAAAAACTCGATGTCCATGAGCATACCCCTCCCGAGCAGATTCTCGAGCGACTCGAGGGTGCAGAAATCGCCATCGTCAACAAGGTGGTGCTGGATGGGGCCACACTCGATGCCCTGCCCTCGCTTCGAGCAATCTGCCTACTGGCTACCGGCATGAACAATATCGATATCCCGGCTGCAGGCCGGCTGGGCATCGATGTGCGCAATGTCACCGCCTACGGCACTGCCAGCGTGGCACAGCATACGCTGATGCTGATTCTGGCGCTGGCCAATCGCCTGCCTCTCTACCAACGCGATGTGGCAGCCGGACGCTGGAACGTCAGCCCCTTCTTCTGTCTCATGGACCACGGCACGCTGCAGCTCGAGGGCAAGCACCTGGTTGTCGTTGGTCAGGGCGAGCTGGGGAGCCGCGTCGCCGCCCTGGCGGAGGCCTTCGGCATGCGCGTCAGCTTTGCCGCCAGGCCTGGCAATGAAGCCAACGATCGTCGCCCGGCGCTTACTCGACTCGCGCCCGAGGCGGATGTGATCTCCCTGCACTGCCCCCTGAGCGATGCCACCCGCCACCTGTTCGATGCTTCCCTGCTGGCCACGCTCAAGCCGAGTGCACTGCTGGTAAACTGTGCAAGGGGCGGGATCATCGACGAGCTGGCGGCACTCGAGGCACTGCGCGAAGGACAGCTCGGCGGGCTTGGCGTCGACGTGCTTCCGGTGGAACCACCCCGTGACGGGCATCCTCTGCTCGATGCCCTGGAGGAGTCGCTCAACCTGATCGTCACGCCGCACAATGCCTGGATCACGCCGGAGGCGCGCCAGCGCATCGTGACGCTGACGGCGGAGAATCTGCGTCAGGTTCAAGCGAACTGAAAGAGAGGGCGCCATGCTGCACAACTTTGGATCGATCAATCTCGACCATGTCTATCGCGTCCCGCACCTGGTACACCCCGGCGAGACGCTTGCCAGCCGGGCTTACCAGGTGGGGCTCGGTGGCAAGGGAGCCAATCAGTCCCTGGCCATGGCCCTTGCCGGCGGTCGGGTCAGCCACTGGGGGCGGCTGGGGCGACAGGACGCCTGGGCTCGGGATCGCCTGGCCGATGCCGGGGTTGAGGTCACCCACGTCGAGCTGGTCGACGAACCCAGTGGCCATGCCATCATCCAGGTTGACGATCACGGTGAGAACGCCATCATCCTGCACCCCGGCGCGAACGTCGGTTTCTCCCAAGGGCATCGCGACGCCCTTTGCAGTGTGGCGCAAGCCGGTGACTGGCTGCTGGCACAGAACGAATGCAATGCGCTACCGGCTTTATTCATGTGCGCTCGCGAGCTCGGCCTGAACATTGCCTTCAACCCGGCGCCCATGACGGAAGAGGCCGCCCGGCTTCCGCTGGAAACCTGCCAGTTGCTGTTCGTTAACCGTGTCGAGGCCGCGGGCCTGGTTGGCTTGCCCGAGTCATCCGATGCCCAGGCCCTGCTCGAGGGGCTGCAACAGCGCCTGCCCGACACCGAGACCGTACTGACGCTCGGCGGCGCGGGCGCCTGGTACCAGTCGGGGGGCACCCAACTCTATCAGCCGTCGCTGCCGGTCAAGCCAGTCGATACCACGGGTGCCGGCGATACCTTCATCGGCTATTTCATGGCGGCAAGGCAGGAAGGTAGAACGGTCTCCGACTGTCTCGAGCTGGCCGCCCAAGCTGCGGCGCTATGCGTCCAGCTTTTCGGTGCTTCCGAAAGCATTCCGCATCGCGCCGGCGTCGACCATGCGCTGAGCCAGTACCATGCCAACCGGCTTGCCTGAGCCCTTGTTCCCAAACTTGACCTCGAATAAGGAGTCCACGTGCCTCATTCCATCATCTTCGATACCGACCCTGGGGTCGATGACGCCCAGGCCATCGCCATTGCCCTGCGCCACCCCGAGATTGAGCTGCTCGGCTTGACCACGACCTACGGCAACGTGGACGTGGAGACCGCCACCCACAATGCCCTGCTGCTGAGCGAACTGGCCGGCCGCGACGATGTGCCGGTTGCCCAGGGGGCCGCCGGTCCCATGGTCAAACCGCGTCACCCGGCACCGGCGCATATCCATGGTGCCAACGGCCTGGGCAACATCGAGCTGCCCGACGTCAAGGGGAAAAAGGACCCGCGCAGCGCCGCTCAGTTCATCGTCGACACCGTCGATGCCCGCCCCGGAGAGGTGACCCTGGTAGCGGTCGGGCCGGTAGGCAATCTTGCCGCAGCGCTGCAGCTCGATCCGGCACTCACCGAGAAGGTCAAGCGTGTGGTGATCATGGGCGGATCGATACGCGAGGGGGGCAATGTCACGCCGGTCGCGGAAGCCAACATGTTCAACGATCCCCATGCCGCCCAGCGCGTTCTCACCGCGGGCTGGCCATTGACTCTGGTTGGGCTGGACGTCACCCATCGCTGCGTTCTGACGCCATCGCACATGGCACGCATCAAGGCAGGCCAGGGCAAGCTGGGCGAGGTGCTGGCGGGCAGCTATGCGTTCTACCGCGACTTCTACCGGGAGTTTCTGGGCATCGATGGCTGCTGCCCCCATGACAGCTGCGCCCTCGCCTGGCTGTTACGCCCTGAGCTGTTCACCACCGCGCCGGGGCACCTGGCATTGGTGACCGAAGGCGTGGCCGAGGGACAAACCGTTTTCGCGCCGGAAGGACGCGGCTTCATCCAGGAGCGCTGGTCGCAGACGCCGCTGGTCGAGGTCTGTCTGGAAACGGATGGCGATGCCGTGGTGGAGTGGATTACCGCCACGCTGGCCTGACTGACTACTACAGTGTGACGAAATTGTCCGGGTCCCTGGGTTCGAGTGTCTCGAGCTCCACGTGGGTGACCCGGGCATCGGGCGGCCCTTTCCAGAGCCAGGCAGCCACCTTGTTGACCGCATCACCCTCGCCGCACAGCATCACCTCCACCTGGCCGTCGGGCAGGTTCTTCGCATAGCCGGTGACCCCGTGCTGGAGCGCCTGATCCTGGACCGCCTTGCGGTACCACACCCCCTGAACCTTCCCCGCCACTACCGCCTTCACGCAGCGCTTGCTCATGGCACATTCTCCCTGTGAGATATCGTCCTGCCGTTCTAACATCCCGAGCGCCTATCCACCAGCCGCGAGCCTATTGCTAGGCGGACACCGCTCCATGGCAACGAGGTGAAGCGGGTTCTCGCCGATGACGTAATGCTCTAATCTTTATTGATGGGAACCTGTCGCTGCTACAAGCGGCGTCAGGCCCGTAAACGGCCCCGATCGGGCCAACAAGACGACAACAAGCCATCCTCACAAGGGAGAAACATCATGCAGGTCTTCGATCATCCCGAATTCGATCACCACCAGCAGATCGTCTTCGGCAGCGATGCGGCCAGCGGTCTGCGCGCCATCATCGCCATCCACGATACTCGCCGCGGTCCGGCCCTAGGCGGCCTGCGTATCTACCCTTACGCCAGCGAAGACGACGCCCTCACCGATGTATTGCGCCTCTCCCGTGGCATGAGCTACAAGTCGGCCCTTGCCGACCTGCCGCTGGGCGGCGGCAAGGCCGTGATCATCGCCGACCCGCGCCGGGACAAGACCCCGGAGTTGCTGCGTGCCATGGGGCGTTTGGTCGATTCCCTGGGGGGGCGCTACATCACGGCGGAAGACTCCGGCACCAGCGAAGCCGATATGCGCCATATCCATGAAACCACGGCTCATGTCAGCGGTCTCGCCCGTCGCCCCGGTGAATCCGGCGACCCCTCTCCCTTTACCGCCCATGGCGTGTTCTGCGCACTGCAGAGTGCCATTCGTCATGGCCTGGGACGGGGCGATATGGATGGCCTTCGTGTCGCCATTCAGGGCGTCGGCCATGTCGGGGCGCACCTGGCGCGTCAGCTCCACGCTGCCGGCGCTCGCCTGGTGCTGACCGATATCGACCAGGAGGCCCTGGAGCTGCTGGCCGAGGAGGTCGACGCGGCCACCACCACTCCGGCTGCGATATTCGATGCAGAGGTGGATGTCTTCGCACCCTGTGCCATGGGA
>SKVX01000531.1 GCA_007129225.1 Halomonas sp. | reverse complement strand
GCGCCGGACCTCTCCGAGGGCGCCCGGGAAGAGTACGGGATGGTGATCAACTCCGGTGAGTTCGACGGCCTCGACTTCACGCAGGCCTTCGACGCCATCGCCGCCAAGCTCGAGTCAGTCGGCCGCGGCGAGGTGAAGACCAACTATCGCCTGCGCGACTGGGGCGTGGCCCGCCAGCGCTACTGGGGCGCGCCGATCCCGGTCAAGTACGGCCCCGAAGGCCAGACCGTGCCGCTCTCCGACGAGGAGCTGCCCGTTGCCCTGCCCATGGAGGTGACCGTCGATGCCAGCGGTTCGCCGCTGAAAAAGATGCCCGAGTTCTCGGACCTTGGCGACGGCTGGGTGCGCGAGACCGATACCTTCGACACCTTCATGGAATCCTCCTGGTACTTCGCGCGCTTCTGCTGTGCCGACAACCATGAGGCCATGCTCGACGAACGCGCCGACTACTGGCTGCCGGTGGATCTCTACATCGGCGGCATCGAACACGCCATCCTGCACCTGCTCTATGCACGCTTCTTCACCAAGCTGATGCGCGATCTGGATCTGGTGAAGGTGGACGAGCCCTTCCAGCGCCTTCTTACCCAGGGCATGGTGATCGCCGAGACCTTCTATCGCACGACGCCCAACGGCGGCAAGGAGTGGTTCAACCCTGCCGATGTGGAGGTCAAGCGCGACGAAAAAGGGCGCCCGCTTAGCGCGGTGCTGGTCGAAGACGGCCAGCCGGTGGAGATGGGCGGCATCGAGAAGATGTCGAAGTCGAAGAACAACGGCGTCGACCCCCAGTCGATGATCGACCGCTTCGGTGCCGACACCGTGCGCCTGTTCATGATGTTCGCCGCCCCGCCCGAGCAGTCGCTGGAGTGGTCCGACACCGGTGTGGAAGGCGCTCACCGGTTTCTCAAGCGCCTGTGGCGCCAGGTCAACGACCACCTGGCCACCGGCGAGCCGGGCGGCCTCAACGTGGCCGCCCTGAGCGAGCCCCAGCGCGAATTGCGTCGCAAGACCCATGAGACGATCAAGAAGGCCAGCGACGACATCGGCCGTCGTACCACCTTCAATACGGCCATTGCCGCGGTCATGGAACTTTCCAATGCATTGGGCCGCTTCCAGACCGACCGAGACGCTGCCTGCCCCCACAACCGGGCCGTGGCACGTGAAGCGATCGAAGCCTGCGTTCTGCTGCTCTCGCCGATCACGCCCCACGCCTGCCATGCGCTATGGCACAGCCTCGGCCATGAGGAGGCGGTCATCGATGCGCGCTGGCCGCAGCTGGATCAGGCGGCCCTGGCACGCGATACCCTCGAGCTGGTCGTGCAGGTCAACGGCAAGCTGCGGGCACGTATCGAGTCGCCGGCAGACGCCGACAAGGCCGCTATCGAGGCTCAGGCGCTCTCTGCCGAGAACGTGCAGCGCCACATCGAGGGAAAGACGGTCCGCAAGGTCATCGTGGTACCCGGCAAGCTGGTCAATATCGTAGTGGCGTAACGCGTAAAGGAGTCGACCAATGCAGCGACGCAGCTTCCTGGGGATAATGCTGGTCGGCGGTGCCGGTCTCGGCCTGGCAGGCTGCGGCTATCGCCTGCGCGGCCTCGATACGCCCGGCCCGGCCATCAGCGAACTCGCCATCGCCGGTCGCGACAGCGATCTTGCCGGAATGGTGCGGGCAAGGCTGGAGTCCAGCGATACCCTCGTGCACGCCCAGGCACCACTGGTGTTGAACCTGGGGGCCGAGGCATTCCGCGAGCGCCCTCTTGGCATACAGGGCGCGGGGCCTCGCGAGCTGGAAATGGAGCTCCGGGTGCCCTACTCGGTTCAGCGGCGCTCCGATGGTGCCTATCGGCTGCCTCAGCGGCAGCTCGAGGTCGTCACCCGCTTCACGGTCAGCGATGACAACCTGCTCGCCCAGGAGGAGCTCCGCGAGGAGACCCGGCAGGAGCTTCGCCGCGATGCCGCCCGCCGGCTGCTGGACGAGCTGCGATCACTGGAGTGACGAATAGACGATGAAGGTCTTTGCCGACAAGCTTGCCGACGCGCTGGCCAAGAAGCTTCCCCCCGTGGTCATCGTCGCCGGTGAGGAGCCTCTGCAGCATATTGAGGCCTGCGATGCGGTCCGAGCGGCCGCACGCGATCGCGGCATAGAAGAGCGCGACATCCTCCATGTGGAAGCCAACTTCGCCTGGGGCAGGCTACGTGAAACCGCCGCCAGCATGTCGCTGTTCGCCTCCAGCAAGCTGATCGAACTGAGACTCGGCTCGAGCAGCCTGGGCCAGGAAGGGGCCAAGGCGCTCAAGGAGCACGCCGGAGAACTCCAGGGCAGCGATGACGTGCTGCTGATCTCCATGGGCAAGCTGGATTATCGCCAGCAGAAGAGCGCCTGGTTTCAGGCGCTCGACAAGGTCGGACTGTTCGTTCCGGTATGGCCGGTGGATCCCTCCCGCCTGGGGTACTGGCTGCGGGATCGCGCCGAGCGACACCATTTGAAGCTCGACCTCGATGCCGCTCGCCTGCTGGGGGAGCGCACCGAAGGCAACCTGCTGGCCGCCGACCAGGAGCTGCAGAAACTCTCCCTGCTGCTGCCCAGGGGAGCCCGTGTCGGTCCAGCCGAGATCGCCGGAGGCGTCGAAAACAGCGCCCGCTATGACGTCTTCACACTGATGGATGCCTGCCTGAAGGGGGAGCGGGAGCGCGTCTCCCGCATCATGCGCGGGCTGCGTGGCGAAGGCATCGAGTCGCCTATCGTGCTCTGGGCGCTGACCCGGGAGCTGCGCACCCTGCTCTCGCTACATCAGCACCTGGACCAGGGACAGAGCTTCGAGCATGCCTGCAAGGCGCAGAAACCCGCCATCTTCGACAAGCGTCGACCGGCCTATCAGCAGGCCATCGCTCGACTCCCCCTGAAGCGGCTGCACAAGCTGCTGCTGCTTGCGCAGCGCCTGGACCTGGCGATCAAGGGTGCCAGCCCACTGCCGCTGTGGGACGGCCTTCACGACCTGGCCCTGACCCTGGCCGGCGGCCGCGGCCTGCTCGCGGAACTACCCTCCTCATACCGGGTGGGTTAACATTTCTGATACATAGCGTTTACTCTGCATCATATAATCGGCTTGAAGTCCTGCCATTATCCCACTGAACACTGCCAACTGGGAGCCATACGCATGAGCCGTTTGATACCCCTGACACTGCCACAGGTCGCCATCGCGACCTGTGTCTGCGTGCTGCTCGCCATGACGGCAGCACATGCGACTGCAGCCAGCCCCAGTGTGCTTGCCCCGTCACAGGATGAAACACCCATTCTCACGCTACATAGCGACGGCGAGCGACGGCCAGTCAGCCGCGCAGAGATCGAGTCATCGCCCCTTTACGAGCTGACGCTGCAACATTTCGAAGGCCCACAGGGGAGCTTCGCGGGCGTCTGGCTGGATGATTTTCTGGACGCCCAGGATCTTGACGACACTGCCACACTACGGCTTATCGCCCACGACGACTATACCGTCTTCATCACCCCCCAGGACCGGGAAGAGAGACGCTACCTGCTCGCCACACGCCTCGATGGCGCCCCCCTGACGCTCATGGAGTTCGGTCCCACCATGCTGATCGTACCCGCCGATGCCGAGGCGGTTGAAGCAGGTACGGCGAGCATGACGCACTGGATCTGGTCGATTCGAGACATCCAGGCCCAATGAGCCAACGCCAACACCGGGCCCTAAGCTGGCAGATGGCTTTGGGGTTCACCCTGCTGGCGGGTGTCTGTGCCCTGGCGATAGGGCTCTACGTGATCAATGCGCGCCAGCACGTGGGGGCCAACTACGCGGCACTGGTAGCCGATGTGGTGCGGGCCCAGCAGCACCCTGTTTTGCTTCGCCACACGCTGGACCGACTGCAGTCACCGACACCGCAGATACATGAAGAGCGCCTCGAGAATCTGCTGTGGCGCATACCCCAGCACATCGACGGTGTCACCTATGGGCTGGAAAGAAGCCAGCTTGATCCGGGCGACTATGCCGCGGCGCTCGACAGGCTGCGCCGTGTGGAAGAGCAGATGCCGGAGCTGCAGCGCCACGTCGATGACGTGCTGGCCGGAGCCGCCCCGGATGGCCTATCGCGACTCGGTTACGTGATCGAGAACGAGCTTTCATGGGCCTATAGCGAGCTCAACGAACTCATCCACGTCGCAGCCGCCGAGCAGCGCTTGACCATGGAACGGCTCACCTGGGCAATCG
>SKVX01000278.1 GCA_007129225.1 Halomonas sp. | reverse complement strand
TGCCGGCCAGGGCCCGGGACTGATGTTCGTCACCCTGCCGCTGGCCTTCGCCGAGATGCCCTTCGGCGCCCTGATCGGCGGGGTCTTCTTCATCCTGGTGCTGGGGGCGGCGATCAGCTCCTCGATCTCGCTGATCGAGCCGGTGGCCGCCTTTCTGGTGGAACGCTTCGACCTTACACGCCCCCAGGCGGTCTTCGGCATGGTGACGGCCAGTTGGGCCCTGGGCCTGCTGACGGTGGTGAGCTTCAACATCTGGGCCGAAGGGACGATCTTCCATGCCCTGTTCGGCCGCAGTGCCTTCGACTTCATCGAACTGCTGACCAATATCTTCATGCCGCTTGGCGGGCTGCTGATCGCGCTGTTCGCCGGCTGGGCGCTGACCCACTCCGAGGTCATGAAGGAGATGCGTACCAGCGAGACCTGGTTCACCATCTGGCGCTTCCTGGTGCGCTTCGTGGCGCCGGCGGCGGTGGCCTTCGTCTTCCTGCGCAGCATCCCGCAGATCGAGGGTTACCTGATACCCACCGTGGGCGCACTGGTAATCGTCGGCGCCTTTGCCGCCGGCCGCACCTTCCTGGTGAACAACAGCCAGGAGCTGTAACGCAGGCAACCGCCGCCCCTGCGCGGCGGCATGACAATCCAGAGTGTCACCGACCAGCTGCCATCGGGCACTGCGGGGCACATAACAAGACTCCGGGAGCCATCGGACTCCGGAAAGACACTGGGCGGACCCAACATGCCAGCCATTATCGACGTCAGACACGTCAACAAGGCCTTCGGTGGCCTGAAGGTCATCAATGACTGCTCCATCCAGGTGGAGGAAGGCTCTATCACCGGACTGATCGGCCCCAACGGTGCCGGCAAGTCCACCCTGTTCAACATCATTGCCGGCGCCCTGCCGCTGGACAGCGGGCAGGTCCTGCTCGACGGCGAGGACATTACCAATCGTCCTGCCAACGAACTGTTCCACAAGGGGCTGCTGCGCACCTTTCAGATCGCCCATGAGTTCTCCCAGATGACCGCGCTGGAGAACCTGATGATGGTGCCACCGGACCAGGCCGGCGAAAGCCTCTTCAGCGCCTGGTTGAAGCCGGGCATGGTGCGCAGCCAGGAGTCCGAGGTACGCCGTCGCGCCCTGGAGGTGATCGACTTCGTCGGCCTGCACCACGTGCGCAACGAGCTGGCCGGCAACCTCTCCGGCGGCCAGAAGAAGCTCCTCGAGCTGGGCCGCACCATGATGACCGACGCCCGGGTGGTGCTGCTCGACGAGATCGCCGCCGGGGTCAACCGCACCCTGCTGGGCGACCTGGTCAGCAACATCGAGCGACTCAACCGCGAGATGGGCTACACCTTCCTGGTCATCGAGCACGACATGGACATGATCGCCCGCCTGTGCGACCCGGTGATCGTGCTGGCCCAGGGCAGCGTCATGGTCGAAGGCACGATAGAGGAGATCCAGAACAATCCGCAGGTGATCGAGGCCTACTTTGGCGCCAACGTCGCCTGAGGGGGACCGATGACGCCTGAACCACTGCCCGACCCGCCTGGTTTACACGAAGATGGGTTACAAGAAGAACAGTAACGACTAGCGCAGAGAATCCAAGATGCCACTACTCGAAGCACGCGACGTGCATGGCGGCTACGGGGGCATGAACATCCTCAACGGGGTGAACATGACCATCGAAGCCGACGAGATCGGTGTGATCGTCGGCCCCAACGGCGCCGGCAAATCGACCATGCTCAAGGCCATATTCGGCCTGCTCACCGTCAACCAGGGTGAGATCCTGCTGCGCGGCGAGCCGATCCACAACCTGCCGCCCAACAAGCTGGTCCAGAAGGGCATGGGGTTCATACCCCAGGAGAAGAACGTCTTCCCCAGCCTCACGGTCAAGGAAAACCTGGAGATGGGGGCCTTCCTCAAGCCGAACAACGTCAAGCGCATGCTCGACAAGGTTTATGGCTTCTTCCCGCCCCTCTATGAAAAACGCCACCAGCCCGCCGGCGAACTCTCCGGCGGCCAGCGCCAGATGGTGGCCATGGGTCGGGCACTGATGGCCGAGCCCGACGTCCTCTTGCTCGACGAGCCCACCGCCGGCCTCTCCCCGCTCTACATGAACGAGATCTTCGAACGGGTGAAGGAGATCAACGCCGCGGGCGTGGGCATCCTGATGGTGGAACAGAACGCCAAGCAGGCGCTCGCCATCGCCGACAAGGGTTTCGTGCTGGCCGCCGGCCAGAACCGTTTCACCGATACCGGCGCAGCGCTGCTAGCCGACCCGGACGTCGCCAAGAGCTTCCTCGGCGGCTAGCCCCCGGAGCCAGTACCTGGAGAATAATGACGTGAATGAACTGGTCTTCTTCATCAACAACGTGGTGATTGCCGGCAGCGTGACCGGCTCGATCTACGCCATTGGCGCCATCGGCGTGACGCTGGTCTTCAGTATCATGCGCTTCGCCCACTTCGCCCACGCCGACATGATGACCTTCGGCGCCTTCATGGTGCTGCTGCTGACCATGGCCTTCCCGGGGGCCGGCGCCGTGGTCGGCTTGCCCACCGCGGTGGTCATGCTGCCACTGGCCATGGCGCTTACCGCACTCCTGGCCGTGGGCATCGACAAGGCGTTCTACAAGCCGCTGCGGGCTCATGGCGTCAAGCCCATCGTCATAGTGATCGGCTCGCTGGGCGTGACCCTGATGCTGCAGGGGCTGATCCGCCTGTTCGCCGGCACCAGCGCCCAGAGCCTCTATATCGCCGAGCGGAAGGAGATCTACCGACTGGAGCTGCCGTTCGAGCTGGCCACGCGTCCGATCATCGTCACCGAGCCGCAGGTCATTCTCTTCATCCTCACCATCGCCGCAGTGGTGGGGCTGCACCTGTTCCTCAACCGGTCACGCCTGGGCAAGGCAATGCGAGCCATGTCCGACAACCCGGACCTCGCCCAGGCGTCGGGAATCAACATCAACACCATCGTGGCGGTGACCTGGGTCATCGTCGGGGGCCTGGCGGCCATTGCCGGCACCCTGCTGTCGCTCGACGTCACCTTCAAGCCCGACCTCAGCTTCTTCCTGCTGCTGCCGATCTTCGCCGCGGCCATCGTCGGCGGCGTTGGCCACCCCTACGGTGCCATCGCAGGCGGCTTCGTGGTGGGCTTCGCCGAGACCCTGGCGGTATTCAACTGGACGGTCATGTTACGCCCCATCGCCCACCATTTCCCCGACTGGCTGGAGTTGCCACGCAACCTCGCCTTCGTCGGCACCGAATACAAGATCGTGGTGCCCTTCTTCATCCTGGTGGCCATCCTGGTGTGGCGCCCCACCGGCATCTTCAAGGGTAAGGTGATCTCATGACTACGAAACGTTCCGACACCGTAGCAGCTCAGCCGCGCTTCCCGGTCCGTGAAGTCGTGCTGTTCGGCGCACTTCTGGTAGCGATCCTCGGCGTCTACATGGTCATGGGCACCGCCTACAGCACCCGCATGCTGGTGGAGGCCGCCTGCTATGCCATCCTGGCCCTGGGCCTCACCATCCAGTGGGGCTACGCCGGCCAGTTCAATGCCGGTGTCATGGGCTTCGTCGCCATCGGCGGCTTCTCCGCGATGTTTTTCAGCGTGCCGGTCAACGATGACTTCTGGGGCACCGAGCTGCCCGGGGAGCTGGGCCGAGTGCTGCTCTATATGGTGGCCGCGATCACGCTGGTGATCGGCGCCTCCCGGCTCGACCGCCTGGGCGTGCCGAAGAAACTCCGCACGGTGATCGCCGTGCTCCTGGCGGTGGTGCTTTACCTGGTCGTCATCAGCATGCTGCGCGGGGTCACCAGCGAGATCCAGTCCCGCGCAGGCTTCGTCGGCGGGCTGGGCCTGCCGGCCTGGACCGGCTGGATCGTCGGCGGCGCCCTGGCCGGCGGCATCGGCTATTATATCGGGCGTATCTGCCTGGGCCTGCGCAGCGACTACCTGGCCATCGCCACTCTGGGCATCGCCGAGATCATCAAGGCCTTCCTCAAAAACTCCGACTGGCTGACCCGCGGCACCGCCACCGTCTCACCGCTGCCCTGGCCCACACCTGGGCCTGCCGAGCTGGGCTTCACGCTCTCTCGTGCGATCTATCTATCGGTCACGGCGGTGATGATTGCGGCGATCTTCTTCCTGCTGCACCGCGCCTACCATGCCCCCTGGGGCCGCATGATCCGCGCCATCCGCGACAACGAGGTCTCCGCCGCGGCCATGGGCAAGGACATCAACAAGCGCCGCCT
>SKVX01000340.1 GCA_007129225.1 Halomonas sp. | reverse complement strand
TGGATAAGCAGGGCCTGATGATGTACGGCCAGATGACCGCCGGCTCGTGGATCTACATCGGCTCCCAGGGCATCGTCCAGGGCACCTACGAGACCTTCGTCGAGGCCGGGCGCCAGCACTACGACGGCAGGCTGGCCGGTCGCTGGATCCTCACCGCCGGCCTCGGCGGCATGGGCGGTGCCCAGCCCCTGGCCGCCACCCTGGCCGGTGCCTGCTCACTGAATATCGAGTGCCAGCAGACCAGCATCGATTTCCGCCTGCGCACCCGCTACCTGGACGAGCAGGCCAGCGACCTGGACGACGCCCTGGCGCGCCTCGAGCGCTACACCACCGAGGGTAAGGCGGTCTCCATCGGCCTGTGTGCCAACGCCGCCGATATCCTGCCCGAGCTGGTCAAGCGCGGCGTGCGCCCGGACATGGTCACCGACCAGACCAGCGCCCACGACCCGCTGCACGGCTACCTGCCGTCGGGCTGGACCTGGGACGAGTACGTGGCCCGTGGAAAGCGGGAGCCGGCAGTGACGGTCAAGGCCGCCAAGCAGTCCATGGCAGTGCACGTGCAGGCCATGCTCGACTTCCAGGCCATGGGCGTGCCGACCTTCGACTACGGCAACAATATCCGCCAGATGGCCCAGGAAGAGGGCGTCGAGAACGCCTTCGACTTCCCCGGCTTCGTGCCGGCCTATATCCGTCCGCTGTTCTGCCAGGGCATCGGCCCCTTCCGCTGGGTGGCGCTCTCCGGCGACCCGGAGGACATCTACAAGACCGACCAGAAGGTCAAGGAGCTGATCCCCGACGACCCGCACCTGCACAACTGGCTCGACATGGCCCGGGAGCGCATCGCCTTCCAGGGCCTGCCAGCGCGGATCTGCTGGGTCGGCCTCAAGGATCGCGCCCGCCTGGGCCAGGCCTTCAACGAGATGGTTGCAAACGGAGAGCTCAAGGCACCCATCGTCATCGGCCGCGATCACCTGGACTCCGGCTCGGTGGCCAGCCCCAACCGCGAGACCGAAGCGATGATGGACGGCAGCGACGCCGTCTCCGACTGGCCGCTGCTCAACGCCCTGCTCAATACCGCCGGCGGCGCGACATGGGTTTCGCTGCACCACGGCGGCGGCGTGGGCATGGGCTATTCACAGCATGCCGGGGTGGTGATCGTCGCCGACGGCAGCGAAGATGCCCACGCACGCCTCGGCCGCGTGCTGCGCAACGACCCGGCCACCGGGGTGATGCGCCACGCAGATGCCGGGTACGATATTGCCAAGCAGTGCGCCCGCGACAACGGCCTCGACCTGCCGATGCTCGGCAAATAAGCGCGCTTCTATATAACGACATTGCAACGCATCCCGTCTTGGCAAGGAGCGCCGGGAGCAGACCGAAGAGGAGGTCCGATTCCAGGGAAGGAATCGGTAGCGCCCAGGGACGGGTTCACAGCGCCTCCTCGCAGGTCTGCCGCCGGAAGAGCTCCGATCCAGCAAGGTGCTGAAATAAGCCCAAGTGGCAGACAGGAATCCCCTTTATGACTCATCTCGAGATCCACCCCGGCAAGATGACCCTGGACCAAGCACGCCAGGTGTTCGAAGCGCCGCTGACGGTCAGCCTGCCGGCCAGTGCCGACCAGGCCATCCAACGCGCCGTCGATTGCGTCAATCAGGTGGTGGCGGAAGACCGAACCGTCTACGGCATCAATACCGGCTTCGGCCTTCTGGCCCAGACCCGCATCGACAAGGAGCACCTGGAAGAGTTGCAGCGCTCCCTGGTGCTCTCCCACGCCACCGGTGTCGGCGCCCCCATGGAGGATGCCCTGGTGCGCCTGATCATGGTGCTCAAGGTCAACAGCCTGGCCCGTGGCTTCTCCGGCATTCGTCGCGAAGTCCTCGACGCCCTGCTGGCGCTGGTCAATGCCGAGGTCTATCCGCACATTCCGCTCAAGGGCTCCGTCGGCGCCTCCGGCGACCTGGCGCCCCTGGCCCATATGAGTGTGGTGCTGCTGGGTGAGGGCAAGGCGCGCCATCGGGGCGAATGGGTCTCCGCCACGGAAGCACTGACCATCGCCGGCCTCGAGCCACTGGCCCTGGCACCCAAGGAGGGCCTGGCGCTGCTCAACGGTACCCAGGTATCCACCGCCTATGCACTCAAGGGGCTGTTCGAGGCCGAGGACCTGTTCGCTGCCGCCACGGTGTGCGGCTCGCTGACGGTGGAGGCGACCCTCAGCTCGCGCTCACCCTTCGATGCGCGTATCCATGAGGCCCGCGGCCAGCAGGGCCAGATCGATGCCGCTGCGACCTACCGCCACCTGCTGGGCGAGCGCAGCGCGATCAGTGACACCCATGCCGACTGCGACAAAGTACAGGACCCCTACTCGCTGCGCTGTCAGCCCCAGGTGATGGGCGCCTGCCTGACCCAGCTGCGCCAGGCCGCCGAGGTATTGGCGGTGGAGGTCAACGCGGTCTCGGACAACCCGCTGGTGTTCGTCGAGGGCGGAGACATCATCTCCGGGGGCAACTTCCATGCCGAGCCGGTGGCCATGGCCGCCGACAACCTGGCCCTGGCGATTGCCGAGATCGGCTCGCTGACCGAGCGCCGCGTATCGCTGATGATGGACAAGCACATGTCCCAACTGCCGCCCTTCCTGGTGGAAAACGGCGGAATCAACTCCGGCTTCATGATCGCTCAGGTCACCGCCGCGGCACTGGCCAGCGAGAACAAGGCGTTGTCTCACCCCCACAGCGTCGACAGCCTGCCCACCTCGGCCAACCAGGAAGACCATGTCTCCATGGCCCCGGCCGCCGGCAAGCGCCTGTGGGAAATGGCCGACAACGTACGCGGCATACTCGCCATCGAGTGGCTCGCGGCCTGCCAGGGGCTCGAGTTCCGCAAGGCACCGGACGGGGAGCGCCTGGCCACCACCGAGCCACTGGAACGGGCGCGCGGCTCCCTGCGCGAAAAGGTCGCCTACTACGACAAGGACCGCTTCTTCGCCCCGGATATCGAAGCCGCGACCGAGCTGCTGAAGACACGGATCCTCAATGGGCTGGTACCGACCTCGCTGCTGCCCAGCCACTGAGGCAGGACATCAGCGTCAACCGCGGCCGCAGCAGCCCTTGAACTTCCCACCGCTGCCGCAAGGACAAGGGTCATTGCGACCCGGCTTCAGGCGGGTCACGCCGGGGCTGCCGTCGAGGTAGACCCAGCGCCCCGCCTCCCGCACGAAGCGGGAGTTCTCCTCCAGCACCGCCCAGCGCCGACCCTCGCGGAAAGTGGCGCGAAAATGGACCCGGCCTCGGGCCGAGTCACCCTCTCCCTCCTCACCGGCATCCACCACCTCGAGACGCACCCAGCGGGTCGCGTCACCCGGCTCCAGATGCTGCGGCCGCGTCGACCCATGCCAGGTCGTCAGCAGGTACTCGGTCAGGTCGAGGACAAAGGCGCTATAGCGGGAGCGCATCAAGGCCTCGGGATGGGGTGCCGGCTCTCCTCGGAGAAAACGGCCACAGCATGCTGCCAGTGTGCTGCCACTGCCGCAGGGGCATGGCTTGCCGTCCCTACGTTCGAGGCCGGCTTGCCCCAAAGCATCGACGCTCGAACTGCTGTTGTGGCTCATGACTCACCTCTCCTACACTGAATAGCAACGTGCCGGCCGATCGCAGAATAGCCTCCTGCCCCTGTTCGACAATCGGACTTGCCCGGAACTCACTGGCAGATGTAACTGTACACTCGTTAACGTTGAGAACCACGACACGCATCACGTTACTGCATGGGCCATATGATAATGCAGCGCCAGTGACAGGCAGGACGCCTTCACCTGACAGCACAGCGAGTTATGTTTCATTTCTTGGCCTGCATCACTGCAGTGCAGCATCGTTTGTGGTAGATATGGTCACATCCATGACTCGCCTTCGGAGATAAGGAAATGCCCGAGCTCCAAGACTCCCCCCGTACCGCCTGGCACGCCATGTCGACAGAGGACGCCCTGGAGAAGACCGAAGGCTCCCGCGAGGGACTTTCGGGTGAAGTCGCCAGGGAACGCCTGAATGAATATGGCCCCAACAAGCTCAAGCAGCAGCAGGGGCGCCCTTGGTGGAAGCGCCTGCTCGAGCAGTTCAACAACATCCTGATGCTGATCCTGATCGTGGCGGCGGTGGCCAGCCTGGGGCTGGGCCAGACGCTGGACGCCCTGGCGATTCTTGGCGTCGTCGTCATCATCGCACTGATCGGCTTCATCCAGGAGGGCAAGGCCGAGCAGGCGCTGGA
>SKVX01000276.1 GCA_007129225.1 Halomonas sp. | reverse complement strand
CTGGGCTGGATGCCCTCCTCGGGCCGTGTCACCGACCAAGGCTTCTGGACCTATGTGGCCCATATGGCCATGCCAACTTTCGTGCTGGCCTTGACTCCCATGGCTTACTTGACCCGGATGATGCGCTCAACCGTGCTTGAGGTTATCAACGAAGATTATGTGCGTACCGCCCGCGCCAAGGGTCTGGTAGAAAGTCGTATCGTTTACTACCACGCCGTGCGTAACGCCCTGGTTCCCTATGTCACCCTGACGGCCCTGCAAGTCGGTAATGTCATTGCCGGATCAATGGTGGTCGAGAGTGTCTTTTCCTGGCCAGGCCTGGGCCGCCTGTTCATGAACTCCATCCGTCAGCTCGACATCCCGGTAGTGGCCGGCGGCCTGGCACTCGTCGCCGTGATTTACGTGGTACTCAATCTGCTGGCTGACCTCAGCTACACCCTGCTCGACCCACGGGTTCGCAACTGAGCACTGTTGTCCTGGGATTAACGCCCTTGACAGCGGAGGAAAACAACGCCTGCCATATATGGTTCATAAGGAGCAAGATAAATGAGCAGTCTCAACATCGGTTTTATCGGACTCGGCATCATGGGCGCCCCCATGGCATCCCACCTGCTGAATGCGGGTTACAAGGTAACCACCAGCACCCATCACAAGCCTGCACCATCCGACCTGGTCGACGCAGGCTTGACGTCACTGGATACCCCTCGCGATGTTGCCCAGAACAATGAAATCATCATCCTGATGGTCCCCGACACCCCGCAGGTCGAGGAAGTCATCTTCGGGCCCGACGGGGTCAACGAAGCGGACTTGAAGGGCAAGATAATAGTCGACATGAGTTCCATATCACCCATGGCGACCAAGGACTTCGCGGCACGCATCAAGAAACAGGGCGGAGACTATATCGATGCTCCAGTGTCTGGTGGCGAACTCGGGGCAAAAAATGCGGCACTCTCGATCATGGTCGGAGCCGCCCCGGAGTCTTTCGAGAAGGTCAAGCCGCTCTTCGAGGTCATGGGCAAGAACATCATCCGAATCGGGGAAGTCGGCGATGGCCAGACCTGCAAGGTCGCTAACCAGATAGCCGTGGCACTGACCATCCAGGCGGTGGCCGAATCCCTGACCTTCGCTTCCAAAGCCGGTGCCGATGTCGAGCGAGTTCGAGAAGCCCTTCTCGGCGGTCTCGCCCAGTCGAAGATCCTCGAGGTGCATGGCGAGCGCATGATCAAGCGCACCTTCGACCCCGGGTTTCGAATCGAACTTCACCAGAAGGATCTCAACCTGGCCCTTTCCGGCGCCCACGAGATTGGCGTGGCCCTGCCCAACACCGCCAATGCCCAGCAGATGTTCAACGTCTGCCGGGCGGCGGGCGGCAAGGGCTGGGATCACTCGGCATTGGTGAGGGCCATCGAGATAATGAGCCACCACGAGATCGGCTGAATAGGCGGCCATACAGAACAGGTGGCCATATTGGCCCCCTGTACCTCCTCAACGGTTGCAAGACCAGATCAAAGAGTCCTCCTCCATGGCCTTCAATATATTTCGTCGCAAGACCACGCTAGGCCTATCCCAGGCCAGAATGATCATCACCGCTGCCCTTGCCGAAGCCAGGCGGCTCGAGCTGGAGCCGCTGGTGGTCGTCGTGCTGGATAGTGGCGGGCAACTGGTCTCGATGGATCGTGAAGATGGTGCCGGCACGCTTCGCCTGGAAATCGCCCAGGGCAAGGCGGGGGCCGCCCTGGGGATGGGTGTCTCGAGCGGAACGATCGGAGAGCGGACCCAGGGACGCGAGGCCTTCGTCACCGGCGTGGCCAGTGCGTCGCACGGCAACTTCATACCCGTTCCCGGTGGCGTGCTAGTACTCGATGAGCAGCGGGAGGTCATTGGTGCCGTCGGTGCCAGCGGCGACAGTCCGGGCAACGACCAGGCCTGTGTGCTGGCCGGCATTCAGGCGGCGGGCCTGGACGTTGGCCTGGACGCCGCAAACATCTAGCCGCTCAGCCGCCCCCCCCGCATGCCCTTCCAGATCAGCCCGGTGACGGCCCCAGCAGGCCAACCAGCTCCGGCACGGGGCGGTCGGCATGACCGGCGTCACTGATCGACTGGTAGAGCGCCATTACCGCATCGGCCACGCCATGCTCGGCGTCGAGATCTTCGGTCATGGTGTGATAGTAGCCGATGTCCTTGAGGCCGTTGGCCACGCTGAACCGAAAGCCGGAGGCGTCGCCGTCGGCGATGTAGGGGCGCAGGCGCTCCAGGATCACCCCGCCACCGCCGCCCTTGCCCAGGACGTCAAGGAAAGCAGCGTCGTCGATACCGGCCCGGCGCGACGCCGCGGCGGCCTCGGCCAGCACCGCGGTGAAACCCAGCGAGACGAAGTTGTGCAGCAGCTTGAGGGTATGGCCGGCGCCAACCGGACCGGCATGAGCGATGTTCTCGGCAAAGCACTCGAGCAGCGGTTGCACCTCCTGGAACAGCGCCTCCGGCGCCCCGACGATCAGGTTCAACCGGCCCTCCTCCGCCTCCTTGGGGGTGCGGGTCATGGCGGCATCCATGAAGCGCCCGCCGGCCGCCTCCACCCGGGCCGCCACTTGCTCGGTGGAGCTGGGCAGTGAGGTGGAGCAGTCGACGACCACGCAGCCCGCACGTAACCCTTCCAGCACCCCGCCGGGTTCGAACAGCACCGCCTCCACCTGGGGCGAGCCGGTCACGCACAGGATCACCACATCGGCGGCATCGGCCACCTCGCGACCATTACTCTTGGCGGTCGCACCGGCGGCGATAAGATCATCTACCGGCTGATTGCCGGGGTGATCGAGATAAGAGAGGGCATGCCCCCCTTTCAGGATGTTCGCGGCAATACCGTGGCCCATCAGGCCCACGCCCACCAGGCCGACTCGAAATAGCTGACTCATTGTCTGGCTCCCTTATGATTTATCTCACCGCGCATCACGAGCCTGCGACTCGCTCAGCCGTACCTGTTTCAACCGTGCTTGATGGCCACGGTCTTGAGCCGGGTGTAGCTCTTCAGGCCTTCGAACCCCTTCTCCCGGCCATGCCCGGAACGACCGACACCACCGAAGGGCAGCTCGATGCCACCCCCGGCGCCGTAGTTGTTGATGAAAACCTGGCCGCTGCGGATCCCCCTGGCCAGGCGCAACTGTCGTCCGCCGTCGCCTGTCCAGATACCGGCACAGAGGCCGAAGTCGGTGGCATTGGCCAGGCGTAGCGCCTCGGCCTCGTCGGCAAAGGTCTGCACTGCCAGCACCGGGCCAAACAGCTCCTCCTTGAGCACTTCGTGGCCGCCGGGAATCTCTGCGAGGATTTGCGGCACCACGAAATGGCCGCCATCCGGGGCGCCAGCGGCCAGTTGCCCTTTTGCCGCCACTCGTACACCGTCCTCGACCGCCGCCGCCAGGCGTGCTTCCAGCTTCTCCTTCTGGCGGGCGTTGATCAACGGGCCGCAGTCGGCATCCGCCTCACCGGCGTCGCAGCGCAGCGCCGAGAAGCGTTCAACCAGCGCACCCAGCACGGCCTCGGCGCAGCTCGCCTCTACCAGCAGTCGGCTGCCCGCCGAGCAGGTCTGGCCGGCGTTCTGGACGATGCCGCGCACCACCGCCTCCAGCGCGGCCTCCATGTCGGCATCGGCGAAGACGACCTGCGGCGACTTGCCGCCCAACTCCATGGTCACCGGCACATGATGAACGGCGGCGGCCTGGGCCACCTGGGTTCCCGTCTCCGGCGAGCCGGTAAAGGAAAGGTGGTCGATGCCGGGGTGAGCCGCCAGGGCGGCACCCGCCTCCCGGCCGAGCCCGGGCACCAAATTGAGCACTCCGGGCGGCAACCCGTTCTCGCAGGCCAGCTGGGCCAGGCGCAGGCCGCTGAGGCAGGCATCCTCGGCCGGCTTGAGCACCACGGTATTGCCGGCCGCCAGTGCCGCCGCCACGCAGCGCCCGAAGATCTGGGCGGGATAGTTCCAGGGAATGATCTGCGCGCAGACCCCATAGGGCTCGCGCAGGGTCATCACCGCAAAGTCGTTCTCGAAGGGAATGGTCTCGCCGTGCAGCTTGTCGGCCGCCCCGCCATAGAAGCGGAAGTAGCGGGCACAGGCCGTGATATCGCCCCGGGCCTGGGTCATCGGCTTGCCGGTATCGGCGCACTCGAGGGCCGCCAGATTGGCGTGATCGGCCTCGATGACCGCGGCGAAGGCGAGCAGCCATTCACTGCGACGTCGGGCCGACCAGCACGCCCAGTCGCCCAGCTCGCCGG
>SKVX01000398.1 GCA_007129225.1 Halomonas sp. | reverse complement strand
GTTCAGAACTCTTCCCACTCGCCCTCGGCCACAGGCTCGTTGCGCGTCTTGCGCTGCGGCTTGGGGTCCACCTCGGCGACCTGACGTTGCGCAGGCTTCGTCAGTGCCGGCACCCGGGTACCGGTCGTCACGTCGGAACGGCTCTGTTCCGTGCCGACCTGTTGCGAACCGATCCCGGTATTCGCCGCCGCCTGCTGTGTGGTGTTCAATGGGTCTCCGGCCAGGCGGAATACCGCCACGGCCTGCTCCAGTCGGCTGGCCTGCTCTTCCAGCGAGGAAGCGGCCACCGTGGCCTGCTGGACCAGCGAGGCATTCTGCTGGGTCACCTGATCCATCTGCCCTACCGCCTGACTGACCTGCTCGATGCCGTCACTCTGTTCCTGTGAGGCTGCGGAAATCTCATCCATGATATCGGTGACGCGACGAACCGCCGCCACCACGCCATCCATGGTCTCCCCGGCCTGTTCAGCCAACGTAGAGCCCTCCTTGACCTGGGCAACCGACCCATCGATCAGCTCCTTGATCTCCTTGGCGGCCGTGGCACTGCGACTGGCAAGGTTTCGCACCTCACCGGCCACCACGGCAAAACCCCGACCCTGCTCCCCGGCCCTGGCCGCCTCCACGGAGGCGTTAAGCGCCAGAATGTTTGTCTGGAAGGCAATGGAGTCGATGACGCTGGTGATATCGCTGATCTTCTTCGAGCTGGCCGAGATACCACCCATGGTCTGCACCACGCGATCGACCACCTCGCCGCCACGCTCCGCGGTCGTTGAGGCATCCAGGGCCAGGCCGCTGGCCTGACGGGCGTTGTCGGCATTCTGGCGCACCGTCGCGGTGATCTCCTCCATGCTCGCCGCCGTCTCTTGCAGCGATGCCGCCTGCTGCTCGGTGCGTGACGAGAGGTCCGCGTTGCCACCCGCGATCTCACGGGTACCGATATGTATCGAGCCGCTGCCGTCACGCACCTGCCCGACGATACGTACCAGGCTCTGCTGCATGTTGCGCATGGCGTTGAAGAGCTTGCCGATCTCGTTATGGCTCCCCTGCGGAATCTGTCCGGTCAGGTCGGCCTTGGAGATGGTCTGAAGGTGCTTGACCGCCGTGTTCAGGGGACGAACGACCGTTGCCCGCAGCCCCAGATAGACCAGCAGCAGCACAACAGCGGCCAGCAGCAGCGCCCCCAGCTTGATTAGCTCGAAGCGATCCGCCTGCCGCTGGAAGTCTGCCACCATCGCTGAACCGTGATCGAACCCGTAGGCGACGAAAGCCGCCATGCTCGAACTCAGGGCCTCGGCCGGCTCGATCAGCTCATCGCGCAGATTCCCGAACCCCGGCGTATTGAGTTCATCGAGTGCCACATGCTGCTGACGCACCAGCTCCAGCACGTTGCTGAAGTGCGATTCCACCTCGCCGGCGAGGGCCGCGCCCTGGGCCGACTTGGGAGCGTCAGAGAAGTTGCTGAGGCGCTGCGACGAGCGGTCGAGATAGTCGTCCGCCTGGGCTAGCTGCTCGTTGGCCTGGGCCATACGACCCAGCATCACCTGGTTGGAGGCGATCTCGAGGCTCACCCGTGCCTGATTCAGCAAGGCATCGGCCCGGTTGATTTCATTGAGCTGCTGCACGTTGATCCGGTCCAGATCGGCCAGTATCAGGCCCGCCTGTCGATCCGAGAGTGCCGACAGTGTCGCTACCAGGCCAATCAAGACGGCAAAGCTGATCAGTGCGACAATCACGGATACGTGAATGCTGATGTTGCGGATGAATCGACTCATATCGGCAGTTCCTCGCGCTCGGTGACGCTAGCGTCTTCAATCGTCATTGTTATGGTCAGACCCGCTGTGCCCGGCCGGAGGCCGCCACCAGAGCCATCAAGCGTTCCGGTATATCGTCAAGGCCGAGCACCTCGGCTGCCCCACCCAAGGCGATGGCCTCACGAGGCATGCCAAAAACCACACAGCTCGCCTCGTCCTGGGCCAGCGTGGCCGAGCCCGCCTGACGCATCTCGAGCAGCCCTGCCGCACCGTCCTTGCCCATACCCGTCAGAATCACTCCGATGGCATTGCGGCCAGCCTGGACTGAGGCGGAATGAAAGAGCACATCCACGGATGGGCGATGACGGTTGACCGGGGGACCATCGTCCAGCCGAGCCACATAGTTGGCCCCGCTGCGCGCCAGCTTGAGGTGGGAGTCTCCCGGGGCGATATAGGCATGCCCCGGCAGCACCCGCTCACCGTCGCTGGCCTCCTTGACCGAGATCTGGCACAGCCGATCGAGCCGCTCGGCAAAGGAGCGGGTAAACCCGCCCGGCATGTGCTGGGTGATCAGGATGGCAGGGCTGTTGGCCGGCAGCGGCTCCAGCACGGCGCGTATGGCCTCGGTACCGCCCGTCGAGGCGCCGATGATGATCAGCTTCTCACTCGAGACCAGCGGCGCCTTCAGCGTTGGCCGCGCAGCCGCTTCCGGTCGCCTGGCCTGCCGCGGTCGTGACTTGGCGGCGGCGCGAATCTTCTCGGCGATATCGTTGGCGTAATCCATCATGCCATTGCGAATCCCCAGCGCCGGCTTGGCCACGAAGTCGACGGCTCCCAGCTCCAGGGCCCGCAGCGTGACTTCGGAGCCGGCCTGGGTCAGCGACGACACCATCAGGACCGGCATGGGCCTCAGACGCATCAGTCGCTCGAGGAAATCAAGACCGTCCATGCGCGGCATCTCGACGTCCAGGGTCAGCACATCGGGGTTGTGGCGCTTGATGAGATCACGTGCCACCAAGGGGTCCGGTGCCACGGCTACGACTTCCATATCCGGCTGGGAGTTGATGATCTCGCTCAGCAGGTCGCGAATCAGGGCTGAATCATCGACACACAGCACTTTGATCCTGTTCGATCCCAAGACGAGGCCTCCTTGGTGGCAAGGGCCGCTCGACACGGCCCAAGGCGAATGATGTATAGGTCTACCATCGGCCTGGCCGGCCAGAACTTTAGGCTCTGCCCAAAAACTGGCTGCGCTCGGGCGACTAACGTTGGCAGGCTTAGAGAGTGTGAAAACAGTTCAGCGGTGGCTGGCAAGGGTGTAGACGGTCTGCCCCCTGAGCCGGAATACCTTGCTGATATAGGAGAAATTCTCGGAGTGACCGGCAAACAGCAGCCCATTGGGCTTGAGCAGCGGGGCAAAGCGCTCGAGAATCCGCGCCTGTGTCTCCTTGTCGAAATAGATCATGACGTTACGACAGAAGATCGCATCGAAGGGCCCCTTAACCGGCCACTGGGGCGCCAGCAAGTTCATCGACTGGAATTCCACCAGCGACGAGACTTCGGGTCGAATCCTGGCGAACCCCTCATGCCGCCCCTTGCCTTTCTGGAAGAAACGTTTCACCCGCGTCTCATCGAGCTTGCGCACCTGCTCGATGGGATAGACTCCCGCCCTGGCCCTTGCGAGGGCATCCGTATCGATGTCGGTGGCCACCACTCGGGCATCGGATGCCTTCGGGCCAAGAGTCTCCAGCAGAGTCATGGCAAGTGAATAGGGCTCCTCGCCCGAGGACGCAGCGGCGCTCCAGATGCGCACCGGCCCGCTGGCCTGGCGAACGTGCTCGGCCAGTAGCGGGAAATGGTGCATCTCCCGAAAGAAAGCAGTGAGGTTGGTGGTCAAGGCGTTGGTGAATTCCTCCCACTCCCTTGCATCGGGCTGGCGCGCCAGCCTGGCCAGATAGTCGCTGAATCGAGTCAGGCCATGGTGGCGAAGGCGCTTGGCAAGTCGGCTGTAGACCATCTCGCGCTTGTGCTCGGCCAGCACGATACCCGCTCGCTGATAAATCAACTTGCGGATCTGACCGAAGTCCTCGTCGGTCAGGATCAGATCACGCTCGAGCTGACCGAGTCCGGACCACTGGCCCGGATCGGCGCCGGAGCCTGGCGCTGTTGTCGTCAAAACGTTTCCCACTCTTCATCCATGGATGACGCTACCTTGCCCTGCTTCGCCGGTGACGACGTCACCGGTCGCGGGTCGTGCTGCAAGGAGGACACATCGGGACGCGGACTGCGATCCCTCGCCTCGGCTTGCACCGACTTGATCGCCTCGACTTTTTCGGGTCCTGCGCCACGCAAGCGGAACACTCGGATTGCCTGGGCCAGCTGCTCTGCCTGATGCTGCAGATCGCTGGCCGCACGGGCACTCTGCTGGACACGCTCGGCATTCTGCTGGGTCACCTGGTCCATCTCGGTGATCGCCTGATTGATCTGGCCGATACCACTGCTCTGCTCCTCGGAGGCGGCGGTGAT
>SKVX01000391.1 GCA_007129225.1 Halomonas sp. | reverse complement strand
CTTGAGATAGTCGATGGTCTGCTCATCGATATAGAACATGGCGGCGGTGGCGCCATACTCCGGGGTCATGTTGGAAATGGTGGCCCGGTCGCCCACGGTCAGGCTCGAGGCCCCTTCACCGAAAAACTCCAGGTAGGCACCCACCACCCGCTCGCGACGCAGGAACTCGGTCAGCGCCAGCACCATGTCGGTGCTAGTGATGCCCGGCTGCAGCTTGCCGGTGAGTTCGACGCCGATGATATCCGGCAAGCGCATGTAGGAGGCACGGCCCAGCATCACGCTCTCGGCTTCCAGGCCACCCACACCGACGGAGATCACGCCCAGGGCGTCGACCATCGGCGTGTGGCTGTCGGTGCCGACGCAAGTATCGACGAAGGCAACCCGCCTTCCCTTCTCATCCGGACGGACCTGGACCACCGGTGACATCTTCTCCAGGTTGATCTGGTGCATGATGCCGTTGCCGGGCGGAATCACATCCACGTTCTCGAAGGCGGTCTTGGTCCAGTTGATGAAGTGGAAGCGGTCGTCGTTGCGCCGATCCTCGATGGCACGGTTCTTCTCGAAGGCATCCTTCTCGAAACCGGCATGTTCCACGGCCAGCGAGTGGTCGACGATCAACTGGGTCGGTACCACCGGGTTTACCTTGGCCGGGTCGCCACCCTTGGCGGCAATGGCATCGCGCAGGCCGGCCAGGTCGACGAGCGCCGTCTGGCCGAGGATGTCATGGCACACCACCCGGGCCGGATACCAGGGAAAATCCAGATCGCGCTTGCGCTCGATCAGCTGCTTCAGCGAATCCGTCAGCATCGAGGGGTCGCAGCGGCGCACCAGGTTTTCGGCCAGCACCCGCGAGGTGTAGGGCAGCGTGTCATAGGCACCAGGCTGGATCGCATCGACGGCGGCGCGCACGTCAAAGTAGTCCAGCTCGGTCCCGGGCAGGGGTTTGCGGTAATCGGTATTCATGGCGTCGGGCATCCGTCGAGTCGAACTCAGAGGCGTTGGCTGGGGTTGCCTCGTCTCTGCTAAGAGGGACAAGGCGGCGACCGTGGGGCGGACGCCGCCACTTGCGCGGATCAGTCGCGCTGTTCGATGGGCACCCACTCGCTCTGCTCGGGGCCAATATAGTCAGCGCTTGGGCGAATGATCCGATTATTCGCCCGCTGCTCGAAGACATGGGCGCACCAGCCGGTCACCCGAGAGCAGACGAAGATCGGCGTAAACAGCTTGGTAGGGATGTCCATGAAATGATAGGCGCTGGCGTGGAAGAAGTCGGCGTTGCAGAACAGCTTCTTCTCGCGCCACATGACATCCTCGACCCGCACGGAGACCGGATAGAGCACGCTGTCACCCACATCCTGGGCCAACTTCTCCGACCACTCCTTGATGATGGCGTTGCGCGGATCGGACTCGCGATAGATCGCATGGCCGAAGCCCATGATCTTTTCCTTGCGCTCAAGCATGCCCATGATCTCGCGCTCGGCCTCTTCCGGCGACTTCCAGTTCTCGATCATGTCCATGGCCGCCTCGTTGGCGCCACCATGCAGCGGACCGCGCAGCGAACCGATGGCGCCGGTTACGCAGGAGTGCATGTCGGAGAGGGTCGAGGCGCAGACGCGGGCGGTGAAGGTCGAGGCGTTGAACTCATGCTCGGCATAGAGGATCAGGGAGACGTTCATCACCCGGGCGTGCAGTTCGGAAGGCGCTTCGCCACGCAGCAGGTGCAGGAAGTGTGCACCCACCGACTCGTCGTCGGTTTCGGTCTCGATACCCACCCCATCGTGGGAGTAGCGATACCAGTAGCAGATGATCGAGGGCAGCACCGCCAGCAGTCGGTCGGAGACATCCTGCTGCTCGTCGAAGCTCTCCTCTGTCTCCAGGTTGCCGAGCATGGAGGCACCGGTCCGCATCACATCCATGGGATGGGCATTGGCCGGAATCTGCTCGAGCACGGCCTTGAGCGCCTGAGGCAGGCCACGCAGGCTCTTGAGCTTGGTGATATAGGCATCGAGTTCGGCCTGGTTCGGCAACTTGCCCTTGAGCAGCAGGTAGGCCACTTCCTCGAAGCGCGCCTTCTCGGCCAGTTCCTTGACGTCAAAGCCACGGTAGGTCAGGCCCGAGCCGGTCTTGCCGACGGTGCACAGCGCCGTGGTGCCGGCGCTCTGGCCGCGTAGGCCGGTACTGCTGACGGGTTTATCTGACATGTCGCGTCTCCTGTATTGGTCGGTCTTGTGTCTTATCGGTGTCATGGGCGCCACGCCACCAGGCCGGGAACCGAGCCTCCGTGTGACGCCATCGGGATGCTTTGCATTGCGTTACCGCGCGCCCTTCACTCACCGCCCTTCTCGAACAGCGCGTCCAGCTTCTGCTCGAAGCTGTGGTAGTTGAGGAAGTCATAGAGCTCGTCGCGAGTCTGCATCAGTTCGACAACATCGCGCTGATGGCCGTTGTCGTGAATGCTCTGGTAGACCTTCAGCGCGGCGGCGTTCATGGCGCGGAACGCCGACAGCGGATAGAGCACCATACGGCAGCCCACCTCGCCGAGCTCCTGCTGACTGAACAGCGGCGTGGCGCCGAATTCGGTGATGTTGGCCAGGATCGGCGCATCGACTCGCTCGCAGAAGGCACGGTAGTCATCCAGGGTGTGCACCGCTTCGGCGAAGATGGCGTCGGCGCCAGCTTCGATACAGGCGCTGGCCCGCTCGATGGCGGCATCCAGGCCATCTTTCTGGAAGGCATCGGTGCGTGCAATCAGGTAGAAATCCGGATCGACCTTCGCGTCGGCGGCGGCCTTGACGCGGTCCACCATCTCCTCCTGGGAGACGATCGCCTTGTTCGGGCGGTGGCCGCAGCGCTTCTGGGCCACCTGGTCCTCGATATGCACGGCGGCGACACCGGCTCGTTGCATCTCCTTGACGGTACGGGCGATGTTGAAGGCGCCCCCCCAGCCGGTATCGATATCCACCAGCAGCGGCAGGTCCGTGGCCCCGCAGATGCGGTGAGCGTCCGCCACCACATCGTTCATGGTGGTCATGCCCAGGTCGGGCAGACCGAAGGAGGCATTTGCCACACCACCACCGGACAGGTAAATGGCCTGATGCCCCACCCGCTCGGCCATCATGGCGGTATAGGCATTGATGGTGCCGACGATAGGCAACGGCCGATTGGCTTCGAGGGCGGCACGAAAACGTGCACCGGGAGTGGATCGAATCATGGCAAAGCTCCTCTGTGGTCCGGGTTATCGGTGTACGGAATAGGTTCAGCCGGCCTCAGGTGGCCGCCTCGGCTTGCTGCGTGAGAATCGTGGCGTAGCGTTCGACCACATTGGCCCGCGAGGCGCTGACATGACGACGCATCAGCAGCTCGGCCAGCTCGGCATCCCCAGCCTCGATGGCATCGACGATACGGTGGTGCTCGACGAAGGCTCGGTGGGGGCGCGTCCCGCTGGCGCTGAACTGGGTACGGTAGAGACGCACCAGGTAATAGAGGTCATCGCACAGCATCGTCATCAGCATGCGATTGTGGCTGCCAAGGACGATACGGTAATGAAAGTCCAGATCCCCTTCGCGCTGATAGTAGGCTTCCCCGCTCTTGAGGTCGGCCTGACGTTCATGAAGAGCCAGCACCTCACGAAGGCCGGCAATCTCCTCCGCACTCATGTGTTCCGCGGCCAGGCGTGCCGCCATGCTTTCGAGCGCCTCCCGGACGTCGAACAGCTCCAGCAGCTCCTTCATCGAAAGCTTGACCACCCGGGCGCCGACATGGGGTACCCGCTCGATGAGACGGTGTGCCTCCAGGCGTCGCATGGCCTCGCGCAGCGGGCCGCGAGAGATGCCGTAGGCCTTGGACAGACCCGGCTCGGTTATCTTGCTCCCCGGGACCAGTTCGCCACGCACGATGGCATCCTGCAGTTCATGAAAGACCCGTTCGGCCAGGGTTCGAACCTCGGGAGCGGTCTGTTCCGGTACGATTGAGTTCATGGCAATTGTCGACAATTAAATGTTGAAGAGACTTTAGACATTGGCTGCGCCCCGGTCAACCACGCGATAAGCCCAACCAGCTACGTCTTTGGTTGTAGACAACCGGAGCCTTGCCCCACCGGCTGTCGACAATCCATGTCAGCGTTGATGGCAATACCCCGGAACGTGACAACGCGCTATAGGACAAATCGTCACCTGAACCCTAGAATGGGTCGCCTGTTCCGAAAGGCCCCGGCAATGACCATACGACTCGAGATCACCCCGCTTCCCTACCGAGACGATCCGCTGGGCTATTTTTCCGCCCTGCGCCAGCG
>SKVX01000136.1 GCA_007129225.1 Halomonas sp. | reverse complement strand
GACCTGCGTGCCGCCGACGTGCGGGCACTGTTCGTCGCCCTGGCCCTGGCGGTGGCCGCTTCGACCATGATCGGCTTCTTTCTCGACCGCCTGGAGCGCGGCCTGGAGCGCCAGGCCGGGCAGATGCTGGGAGGCGATCTGGTGCTGGAACAGGCGCGGCCGTTCGAGGATGTGCTGCGCCAGACGCTGCTGGAGGCAGGGCTGACCCTGAGCGAACAAGTCGGCATGGTCTCCATGGCGAGCCACGAAGACGCCTTCCAGCCGACCAGCCTCAAGGTCATCGACGACAATTACCCCCTCTACGGTGAGGTCCATGTCGACCGTGGGGCGGGTGTCGAGCTTCTCTCGCGGGGCCCGGCTCCAGGCGAGGCCTGGCTGGCACCGCGCCTGGCGCAACTGCTGGAAGTCGAACTCGGCGATCGCGTGCAGGTGGGCCAGACCCGCCTGGAGGTCACCGCCCTGGTCGAGCGTGAGCCGGACCAGTCCGGTGGTTTCGCCAATTTCAACCCGCGACTGATGATGCATCAGGCCGATATCGAGGCGAGCGGTCTGGTGCAGCCCGGCTCCCGCGTCGAGTTCTCGCTGCTCGCCCGGGGGGCGCCGAGCGCGGTCGATGCAGTGCTGCCACGCTTGCGGGAGCTGACTGCCGATGGTGTCGAGGTGCGTGACGTTCGGCGCGATCGACCACAGCTGGGCAATGCGCTGTCCCGGGCCGAACAGTACCTCAGCCTGGCCGGGCTAGCCGCGGTCTTGCTGGCCGGGGTGGCGGTGGCCATGGCCACGCGGCGTTACGTCGAGCGCCATCTGGATACCGCGGCGCTGCTGCGCTGTTTCGGTGCCTCCCAGCGTCAACTGACCCAGCTGTTTGCCCTGCAGCTGCTGTGGCTCGCCCTGGCTGCCTCCCTGGTGGGGGCGCTGCTGGGCCTGGTCGGCCAGGCCGGGCTGCTGTGGCTGCTCACCGCTTTCCTGCCCATGGAGCTGCCGCCCCCCGGGCCGCTGCCGCTGTTGCTGGGGGTATTGACGGCGCTGGCGGTGTTGGTCGGCTTCGCCGGGCCGACGCTGCTGCGCCTCAAGCGGGTCAGCGCGCTCAAGGTGCTGCGTCGCGAGCTCGATCCGCTGCCCGCCTCGGCGTGGCTGGTGGTGGGCGTGGCCAGCCTGGTGTTCGGCGGCTTGCTGTGGCTCTATTCCGGCGATCCGCAGCTGGCCTTCGGCCTGCTGGTGGGCGGCCTGGTGATGCTGGTGCTGCTGTGGGGACTGGGTTGGCTGCTGCTCTCCCTGTTGCTGCACCTGATGGCCAGGGTGCCAGCGACAGCCGGCGGCAAGCGTCAGGCCTTGCGTCTGGGGGCGCGGCAGTTGGCGCGTCGTCGTAGCGCCAGCCTGGGCCAACTGCTGGCCTTCTCGGTGACCTTTGCCGCCATGGCGATGATCGCCCTGGTGCGCGGCGACCTGCTGAGCACCTGGCAGGACCAGCTGCCCGAGGACACGCCGAACTACTTCGCCATCAACATCCAGCCCGGCGAGCGCGACGCCTTCATCGACACCCTGGATGATGCCGTGGACGAGCGCACGACCCTCTACCCGATGGTGCGCGGACGCATCACGGCGATCAACGACCAGGTCCCGCGTGACGCGGTGCCGGCCGACGCCCGTGGCGACGGTTCCCTGCGCCGGGAACTCAACCTCACCTGGCGTGAAACGCTGCCGGTGGGTAATCGCCTGGTGGCCGGCCAGTGGTTCGACCGCTCGCCAACCCACGCCGAAGGCCGGGTGCCCATCTCGATCGAGGACGGCCTGGCCGAACGGCTGGGGCTGGGGCTGGGCGATGCCATGACCTTCACCATCGGTGGCGAGGAGATCGTCGGCGAGATCACCAGCCTGCGCGACCTGGACTGGGACAGCTTCCGCCCCAACTTCTTCGTCATCTTCCCGCCGGAGGTGCTGGAGGGGTTCGGTCATAGCTATATCACCGCCTTCCACCTCGACCGCGAGCGCGACGACATCAGCAGGGCGCTGGTTCGCGAGTTCCCCGGCGTCTCGCTGCTCAATGTCGAGGCGATACTCGGGCAGGTGCGCGAGCTGTTGACCCAGGTGACCCGGGCGGTGGAATTCGTGCTCGGCTTCGTGCTGCTGGCCGGAATCAGCGTGCTCTATGCGGCCCTTACCGCCAGCCGTCCGACCCGAGCCCACGAGAGTGGCCTGCTGCGTGTCTTCGGCGCCGGTGACCGCCTGATCTCGCGGGTGCAGGGGGCCGAGTTCGCGATCCTGGGCTTCGCCAGCGGGCTGATGGGGGCGCTACTTGCCGAACTGGCCGCGGCGGGGATCTATCTCGCCTGGTTCGACCTGGCGCCGCGCATTCATTGGGGCTTGTGGCTGGTCCTGCCGCTGGGTGGTGCCTTGTTGATTGGCGTGATCGGCCATGCGCTGTCACGCAGCGTGCGTCGGCAGACGCCAATGGAGAGTCTGGGCCTGCTCGGTGAAGCCTGAAACTAGCCGTTTGGCGGGGCCGGCCGGGTGCCCAGCCCCGCGTTGACCGTGCATTGATTGGCCCCGGTGGCAAGAGAAGTCAATAGGCGCTTTTCTGGTTACACTGTGTAAAGGCGGCGGCTGCCCGGCCGCTGTTTTTTCTTTCACATAGGAGGTGACGTCGATGAATGCACCACGTCCGGGTGCTTTGCGCCTTGGTTCCGCCCTGATTTTCGCCACGCTGACGGGGGCGTCCGGCGCGGTCTTCGCCGATGCCGAGCGTCTCGAGACCGAGCTTCGCGCCCTGTTCGGGGGCTACGGTAGCATCGAGATTGGCGATGTCTCCGGTGCCATGCTGCGTTCCCGCGTCACGGCCAAGGACTTCGTCTTCGAGTCAGACGAAGGTGATCGCATACTCATCGACAGCTATGAGGTCAGCGGCGACTACGACAGCCCCGATGAGGTCACCCTGAAAGGGGTGCGCATCGAGGACAGCCTGACCGAGCTGATGCTGATGAGCGCAGAGAAGATCGTGCTTGGCAAGCCTTCGCGAGCGGTCTTTCCCCTGGACGACAGCCTGGCGCCAGACGAGATTCATATCGGCAGTCTGGCGATCGATGGCATCGTGATCGATCTGGCCTCGGAGCTTGCCGAGGACATCTTTTATGGTACGCCTTTCACCAGCAGCCAGGGTCGCATGACCATCGAACAGGTTCGCGGCCAGTCGCTGGCCCATGACGGCATCGGCATGCTGGAAGTCACCGGTGTGGCGGGCTCGGGTGAAGACTTCGATGAGTTCGGCTCCGGCTCCTTCACCCTGGGCTCCCTGCGTTTCGAAGGCCTTACCGGCCTGGATGTGGACGGTGAGGAGCAACTGGAATCGATGGTGCTGCGTGACCTCGAGGTCGACTCCGACCGGTTGGTCGGCAGCCTGTCGCTGCTGGAGTTCGACGGCGACTTCTCCGATGGCGAGGGTGGCGTGAGCCTCGAAGGCTTCCATATGAACCTGGCCCGCATGATCGAAATGGCCCCGGAGGAGGAGCGGACCCAACTGCGCATGGTCAGCAACGTGCTGACCGACGGCACCGGTGAGCTGCGCCTCGACGCCGCCTTCCTGGGGAGCTGGAAGGAAGGAGGCGAACACAGTGTCCTGGTCAGCGACAGCCGTATCGAACTGCACGATGCGCTACGTCTGATGCTCGATATCAACCTGCCCGTGGTGCTGCCGGCCGGGATGGAGCCCGCCGATGTCTTTGCCGATGCCGGCTCCCTGCAAGCGGCGACCCTGCTGGGAGGAGATCTTCGGCTGACGCTCTCCAACCAGGGACTCTTTGGCCGGCTGGCCACCCTGGGGGCGGCCATGGAAGGTGTTACAGAGGCCCAGTACGTCGAGCAGGCGCGCACCCAGGCCCAGGGTTTCGGCATGATGTTCGGCCCCCAGGTTCAGTCTGTCCTGATGGGGTTGGTGGAGCTGCTGGAAGGGGCGGCCGAGGAGCTCGAAGTCAGTATCGGCCTGCCCTCGGAAAGCACCATGGCAACCTACATGGTCGATCCGCTGGGGCTGCCGGATAAGCTTTCCATGAAGGTGGAAACGCGCTGATGCTGCAGCAGGGCTAAAGCCTGCATGAGAAATGATGGTGTAGTTCATGACGGCCTTTCATGTGAAAGCCGTCATGGGCTGGGGTATGATTGCGCGTCCTGATTCTTCCCGTGATGCGAGGTTCCCCGCCGATGTTCAGCCGTGACATGACGATTGCCGGTTTCGATGATGTCCTGTTCGATGCGATGCAAAAGGAGGTCGCTCGTCAGGAGGCGCACATCGAGCTGATCGCCT
>SKVX01000480.1 GCA_007129225.1 Halomonas sp. | reverse complement strand
CGGGCACGTTCACGCAGGATTTCCACGGTACGGGTGCCGATGCCCCGGGCCGGCACGTTGATGATACGCTCCAAGGAAGCATCGTCGTCGCGATTGAGCAACAGGCGCAGGTAGGCCAGGGCATTGCGGATTTCGAGACGCTCATAGAAGCGATGTCCGCCGTAGATGCGGTAGGTCATCCCCTGGCGGATCAGGGTCTCTTCCAGCACACGCGACTGGGCGTTGGAGCGGTAGAGAATGGCGATCTCGCGACGATTGTAGCCCTCGTCGACCTTCTCCTTGATGGTATCGACGATGAAGCGCGCCTCATCCAGATCGTTGAAGCCGGCATACAGCGAGATCGACTCGCCGCGACTGCCTGCCGTCCACAGCTCCTTGCCCATGCGCTCGGCGTTGTGGCTGATCAGGGCGTTGGCGGCTTCCAGTATCGCACTGGTGGAGCGGTAGTTCTGCTCCAGCCGAACGGTGCGGGTGTCGCGAAACTCCAGCTCGAAGCGACGGATATTCTCCACCCTGGCACCACGCCAGCCGTAGATCGACTGGTCGTCGTCGCCAACCACCGTCATCGGCGTCTTCATGCCGGAGAGCAGCTTGAGCCAGGCATACTGCAGTGTATTGGTGTTCTGAAACTCATCGACAAGCACGTGGCCGAAGCGCTCCTGGTAGTGGGCCAGCAGCGCCGGATTGTCGCGCAGCAGCTCCAGGCTGCGCAGCAGCAGTTCGCCGAAGTCGACCAGCCCGCCACGCTCGCAGGTCAGCTGGTAGCGTTCATAGAGATCCACCATCTGTGCCAGGTAGGCATCACCATGGGCATCCACCTGGTGCGGCCGCAAGCCCTCCTCCTTGCAGCCGGAAATGAATGACTGCACCTGCCGCGGCGGGTAGCGCTCGTCATCGACATGATTCTCCTTGAGCAGGCGCTTGACCAGGCGTAGCTGGTCGTCGCTGTCGATGATCTGGAAATGCTGGGGGAGTCGGGCATCCTGCCAGTGGGTGCGCAGCAGGCGATGGGCGATGGAGTGGAAGGTGCCGACCCAGACGTTACGCAGCAACAGTCCCAGCAGTGCCTCCAGGCGGGTGCGCATTTCCCGCGCCGCCTTGTTGGTGAAGCTCACGGCGAGCACCGCGTAGGGCGACAGGCCCTCGACCTGCATCAGCCAGGCGATGCGATGCACCAGCACGCGGGTCTTGCCGGAACCGGCCCCGGCCAGCACCAGCATGTTGCCCTGGGGAGCACTGACCGCCTCGTGCTGGGCGGGGTTCAGCTCATCGAGAATCGCCGTGACGTCGTCCATGGAAAGGGTACTGCCGCTCGAAAAATGAGCGCTCAGCTTAGCATATCCTGATGACGCATAAGACTCGGCGGGCGCCGGCGGAGGCGGCAACGTTGGTGGTTATCGTCAAGCACCGGCAACACCGCCGGGAGGCCTCCGGCCTCCAGTCGCCGATGCGTCGGACCGGAGCTAAAGCTGCTCCTACAGCGGTGTAGCTCCTTCCGTGGAGAAAGCAGCTGTTGGAGAGCTGCTCTGCATCGCGACTGGCGCCGGCAGGCGCCTTGGCGGCCGCAGTGTTATCCCCAACGCTCGGCTATGGCTTGCCTTCCTGCTCCGGAAACCTGAGCGGCGTCAGGCTCTTCTTCACCGCCTTGAGCTGCTCGGCGAGCCTCGGCCCGCGGGTCTTGGCCACCCCTACCGCCAGCACGTCGACCAGAACCAGGTGGGCGATACGCGAGCTCATCGGGGTGTAGATCTCGGTGTCCTCGTGCACGTCGATATAGAGCGGCAGGGTCACCTCCTCGGCGAGCGGCGAGCCACTGGGGCACAGGCCGATCACCGTGGCACCGGCCTCGCGGGCCAGACGCACGCTGGCGACCAGGGCCCGGGTCCGGCCGGTCTGGGAGATGGCCACCACCACATCGCCCTCCTTGAGGGTCACCGCCGACATGTTCTGCATGTGCGGGTCGGCATAGGCCGCTGTGGATATCTGCAGGCGAAAGAACTTGTGCTGGGCATCGAAGGCCACCGCACCCGAAGCCCCGAAACCGTAGAACTCCACCCGGTTGGCCATGGCCAGCGCCTGGATCGCCCGGCTCAGAGCCTCGTTGTCCAGCCGGTCACGCACCGACAGCAAGGTACCCACGGTGGAGTCGAAGATGCTCTGGGAGAATTCGGCCACCGAATCGTCATCGTTCATCGAGAACTGGGCGAACTGGCTGCCGGAAGCCAGCATCTGTGCCAGCTTGAGCTTGAAGTCCTGGAAGCCGTTGCAGCCAAGTGCCCGGCAGAATCGCACCACGGTGGGTTCGCTGACCTTGGCTTCGGTGGCCAGGTCGACGATGCGCATGTGGATCACTTCATCGGGGTTGCGCAGAACGTAGCGCGCCACCTTCTGCTCGGAGCGGCGAAAGTGCTCCATGCGGCGTCTCATTTCATCGAACAGGGCGCGGCTCACGCTGAACTCCTTGGTTGGCAGTCGCAGGGTTCAGTATGCCCCATCACGAAGTCGATATGGAATTTCGGCCCCTCTACGTGGAATGACCCACTTAGTCATCATCCTGTCAAGTGGGGTATAGTAGAAAAGCCGAGTCGCCATCGAGCTGGGTGACGGCATACCGAAACAGCTCGGCAAGCAGAAGAAAGGCAAGAGGATACGACAAAGAAGAAGAGGGAGAGTCGATCATGAGCAAGATCGAACGCGTAACTTCCGTAAAGAGTGAGCTTCTCGACATCTTCATGAGCTTGAAAGTCGCCGAACACGAGAGACGCTCACGCACCGCCGCTCAGCGCAACCTGCGGGCGCGTCGCGGCATCGAGCTGCACAACGAATTCAAGCAGCTGGAGCGAAATATCGCCGATCTGGCCGAAGACGAGAAACATTGACGACGGCCGCCGAAGGGCGGCCGCCCAAGGCAGTCATCCAAGCCCCGCCAGGCGGGGCTCAGTGCCCTGTCACCCCAACAAGCTGTTGATGAACACCAGGATCACGCCCACCGGCGCAATATAGCGCGCCACCACATACCAGAGCGTCTCGCTGCCAGCGCTCAGGTTCAACTCCGCGGCGACGCTCTTTCGATCCAGGCACCAGGCCACGAAGACGATGGCGCCAAGACCGGTCAGCGGCAGCAGAATCGTGCTGGTGAAGGTATCCAGCAGGTCGAATACGTTGAGACCGAAGATCAGGAACTCGTCCCAGACGTTGAACGACATCAATGCTGCGATGCCCAGCGCCCAGACCGCGACACCACCGGCCAGGGTGGCCATCACCCGGGTCAGGGGCGACCGCTCCTCCACGAACTCCACCACCGGCTCGAGCAGCGATATGGCAGAGGTCAGGGCGGCGAAGGTCAGCAGCAGGAAGAACATCAGGCCGAGGATGATGCCACCGGTCATGTTGCCGAAGGCCAGCGGCAGGGTGACGAAGATCAGCCCCGGCCCCTCACCGGCACTCAGGCCGTTGGCGAATACAATGGGGAAGATGGCCAGGCCCGCCAGCAGCGCAATGCCGGTATCCAGGATGATCACCGTGCGTGCCGTGCCCAGCAGGTTGACGTCCTCACCCAGGTAGGAGCCGTAGGCCATCATGATGCCCATGCCCAACGATAGGGTGAAGAACGCCTGGCCCATGGCGGCCAGTACGATATCACCGCTCAAGGCACCCCAGTCAGGACGGAACATGAAGGCCAGTGCCTCGCCGAAGTGACCCGTGGTCATGCCATAGCCCACCAGCACGAACATCAACACCACCAGCGCCGGCATCAGCGTGCGCACCGCCCCTTCCAGCCCCTTGGTCACGCCGCGAGCGACGATCCATACCACCAGGACCATGAAGGCAGTATGCCAAAGCAGGAGTACCCCGGGGTTGCCCAGCAGCCCACCGAAGATGGCACCGACGCCGTCGGCATCCTGGCCGGTGAAGGTACCGGTAACGGAGTTGAGGGTGTAGTAGAGCGACCAGCCACCAATGACACTGTAGAAGGAGAGGATCAGGAAGGCGGCCAGCACGCCACTGACCCCGACCAGCGCCCAGGCCTTGGTTTGCCCATTGCTGGAAGCCAGTCTCAGCATGGCATTGATGGGGTTGTTCTGGCCACGGCGACCAATCATCCATTCGGCGACGAGTATCGGCAGGCCGATCACCGCGACACAGGCCAGATAGACCAGAACGAAGGCGGCACCACCGCTCTCTCCCACCATGTAGGAAAACCGCCAGATATTGCCCAGCCCCACCGCAGAGCCAGCAGCGGCTAGCACGAAGGTCATCTTCGACGACCACTGTGCATGGACGAGTTTCGACATGAATCACCT
>SKVX01000155.1 GCA_007129225.1 Halomonas sp. | reverse complement strand
GTTGTCCTGCGCACCGGCTACCGCGTCGTTGCCGCTGGCGTGCTGGGCCTGCACGTGCGCCTGGAAGCCTTCCAGGTTCGGCGTGGAGTAGGCGATGGAGTCGGACTGGGAGTTGACCGCACCGAAACCACCCAGCAGCAGAGCGCCGGGGCCTTGCGGCACGTCGAAGACGGAGCCGACGGCGGTGTAGTAGACGCTCAGGAAGTTACCCACGGTGACGCGACCGAAGGTGTCGCTGTCCAGGCCGAGGAAGGTGGAACGAGTCTGGAGGGTCTGGTCGTCACGCTTATCTGCATCGAAGCGGAACTCGGCGTTGGCGAACACGCTCAGGTCGCTGGAGACCTGGTTGCGGGCGCGGAAGCCGAAGCGCGAACCGTTGTTGCTGATTTCAGAACCGGTATTCTTGACGACGCCAGACTCAACACCGCCGGTCTGAGCCATGATGTTGATACGGCCGTAGACGTCGACCTGAGTGCCGTCCTGGTCGTAAACGGTGGCGGCCTGAGCGGCAGTGGCGCCATAGACCATGGCACCGGCAATGGCAGTCGCTAACAGTGTCTTTTTCATCTCTATAGTTCCTTTCACTAGCTTACTGTTTCGATCGTTACTGCACGGATCCGAATGACACGTGCAGGTAGCTTGCCGGGCATGGGTCCCGCCGCACTTGGCTCGGTTCCTTCTCAGGAAGTGGCCAGGGCCGGGCATGTCCGCAGCGAAGCCTTGTTATAGTCCAATGCTCGCAGGTAGAACTCTATACCGGGAGATGAGGGAACGCAATAAGAAAAAACACTGTTTTCCTACGTTGCCTCCCTTCACCTTGGAACTTTCTCCTGACATTGCGGTCCACGCGCCTCCCGCCCGTGGGCCGCAGCCGCTGGCCTGTCGAAACAGTAGCCTGGCAGCGATGAGCCTGCATATCATGCCCCGCCGATGCAAGGCTGGCAAGGGCAGGCCGCCAACCCTGGCTATCAACCCTGGCCGTCAGTGCTACTGGCGCTGGCCGTTGTGCTTGGCCAGCAGGGCCGAGAGCTTCGCCTCCAGGCGGGCCTCCGGGTCGGCCCGGGTGGCGGGGTCGGAGGGAGCGTGAGAGGCCGGTGACGCCGGCTCCGCTGACTTGGGCGCAGCGGGCCGACCACTGGAAGCCTTGCCCCCGGAAGCGCCACGCTTGCCGGCACGGCTGCCCTTGGCGATTTTGCCGGCTTTCTCGCCACGGCGGCGATCAGGCCCCGGGGACTGGCCGCGCAGACGCCGTTCGGCCTGCAGCCGCTCGAGCTTGCGGTGGGCGTGCTCGGCGGCCTGGGCATCCACGCTGCCATCGGACCGGCCGGCCAGGTCGATACGCTGCGCGCCTTCACGCACCGCTTTCAGATAGCGCGGCAGATTGACGTAGCCGGCCAGGGCGCGCCGCACCAGTTTCTCCGGCCAGGGCTCCCGGGCGGCCAGATCCTGGTGGATGCCCACTTTCAACGGTCGCGTGTGGCCCTTGAAGAAGGTATCGGGGTAGCGGCGGTACCACTCGGCCAGCAGCGCCTCGGCGGAGGGCGCCTGCTCGATGGGCAGCTGCGCCTGCCGCTCGCCCGTCTCGCTCTCTTGCTGCGCCTCCTTGCCCTGCACCGGCTCGCCCTGCCCTGCCTCGGGCTTTTCTTCCGGCTTGTCTGCCGTCCACTCTTCTTTCTTTTCTCTCTTTTCCTGACCGGTTTCCCCCAGGCCGGCTTCTTCCAGACCTGGCGCGTCCTGCCGGTTCGGCTCATCCTGCCGCTGAGGGTCGTCGCCCTGGGGCACGGCCTGCCCGCCCGGCTGCCCAGGCTCAGGCTCACCCGAGACGCCCTCCCGTGGCCGATGGCCGATCAAGGCGGCAAGCCCCTGGGCACGCCGGGACGTCCCCGGGAACATGGGAGCAGGCTCACCCTTGCGCAACCGTTCGCGCAGGCGGGCGTTATCCTCTTCCAGCTCGCGATTCTGCTCGTCGAGCTCGCGATTCTCCTCTTCCAATTCCAGGCGTGCCGCTTCGAGCTCCCGGCGAACCGCTTCCAGCTCTCCCTGCGCCGCCTCGAGTTCGGCCACCCGGCCCTGCAGCTGGCGGATTCGCTCGCGGCAGCCGTGCAGCTCGCCGAGGGCGGTATCGGCGCAGACTTCCAGGTCATTCAGCAGGCGGAGTGAACGCTCATCGATCAAACCGGTATCCTCCAGGCAGGCTCTCTATCTATAGACTCGCCGTCTCGGCAGGAACGCTTATAGAAAGCAGAGGCAAGTGGGTGGCGCAGTGCCTTCAGCAAGTTTGTGCCAGAAGCCCGGCCCTGACAAATGTCGCCGGCCGGCGACTCGCCCCGTCAGCGGCGGCGATACTCCACGAAGCTGTAGTCGGGCTGGCCATCGGCGGGCTCACCGGGCACACGCTGCACCTCCTCCCACTGGCTGTCATCCAGCTCGGGAAAGCGGGCGTCACCTTCTACCTCGACATCCACCTCGGTAAGGTAAAGCCGGCTGGCAAAGGGCAGCGCCTGGGCGTATATCTCGCCGCCCCCCATCACCATGATCTCCTCGCAGCCGTCGATGGTCGCCTGCTGGTCGGCCAGCGCCAGGGCCGAGGCCAGGTCATGGCAGACCCGCACCCCATCGTGGTGAAAGGTGCTGTCGCGGGTCACCACGATATTGAGCCGCCCCGGCAGGGGCCGGCCGATCGACTCGAAGGTCTTGCGCCCCATGACCAGCGGCTTGGCCTGGGTCATGCGCTTGAAGAACCTGAGATCCTCCGGCAGGTACCAGGGCAGCTGGTTCTCCACGCCGATTACCCGGTTGCGGGAAAGCGCGGCGATCATCGCCACCGGCACCAGTGTCTCGTCGTTCATACCGCCACCTCGGCCTTGATATGGGGATGGGGGTCGTAGCCTTCGATGGCAATGTGCTCGAAACGGAAGTCGAACAGGTCGTCGACGCCCGGCGCCAGCACCAGCCGCGGCGCCGGCCGCGGCGTGCGCGAGAGCTGCAGTTCGGCCTGTTCCAGATGATTGCGATAGAGATGGGCGTCGCCCAGGGTGTGGACGAAGTCACCAGGCTCCAGGCCCGTGACCCGGGCGATCATCTGGGTCAGCAGCGCGTAGCTGGCAATATTGAAGGGCACCCCCAGGAAGATGTCCGCACTGCGCTGATAGAGCTGGCAGGAGAGGCGCCCGTTGGCCACATAGAACTGGAACAGGCAGTGGCAAGGCGGCAGCGCCATCTCGTCGACCAGTGCCGGGTTCCAGGCCGACACGATCAGCCGCCGGGAACCCGGGTTGGTGCGAATCTGGTCGAGCAGCGTGACGATCTGGTCGACGTGGCCGCCTCGCGGGTCGGGCCAGCTGCGCCATTGATAACCATAGACCGGCCCCAGATCGCCGTTCTCGTCGGCCCACTCGTCCCAGATACGCACCCCGTTCTCCCGCAGGTAGGCGATGTTGGTGTCGCCGCGCAGGAACCACAGCAGCTCGTGGATGATCGAGCGCAGGTGCAGCTTCTTGGTGGTCACCAGGGGAAAGCCCCGCGACAGGTCGAAGCGCATCTGGTGGCCGAAGACCGAGCGGGTGCCCACCCCGGTGCGGTCGTCCCGCTCCACGCCCTGCTCGAGCACTAGCCGCATCAGGTCCAGATAGGGTTGCTCGAGCGGGGACTGCTCATGTGGCGCCTGCTCGAGCGCAGGCTGGATAGTGTCGTCAGGCATCGTTGGCGAACTCTGCATGTTTTATTGCATGGCGTTTTTGCATGGAATTGTCGATAGGCCGAGAGTCTATCGCCTCTGGGCCCGGGCTCCTACTCCCGCGGCCGGTTTCACTTTGCGACCCGCACCTGGTCGACCGGCCGGCGCCGCGACCACATGATCAAGACGATGCCGAACACGATCATCGGCAGCGTCAGCAGCATCCCCATGGTCACCCAGCCGAAGGCGATGAAGCCGATGTGGGCGTCGGGCAGGCGCACGAACTCCACGGCGAAGCGGAACACACCGTACAGAAGCAGGAACAGGCCGGAGACGAGCCCCCGGCGGCGAGGCCGTGCGGATACCCACCAGAGCACCACGAAGAGCACGAGACCCTCGAGAAAGGCCTCGTAGAGCGCCGTGGGGTGACGTGGCTCCGGCCCCATGCCGGGAAACGGCATGCCCCAGGGCAGCTCGGTGACCCGCCCCGGCAGTTCGCGATTGATGAAGTTGCCGATCCGCCCAGCGCCCAGGCCGATGGGGACCATGGGGGCAAAGAAGTCGGTGAGCGTGAAGAAGGCCATGCGCTTCTTCCTGGCGAACCAGAGGGCCGCCAGCAGCACCCCGATCAGGCCACCGTGGAAGC
>SKVX01000240.1 GCA_007129225.1 Halomonas sp. | reverse complement strand
GTGGCCCTCGCCTCCTGGCTGCTGCGAGCCCGGTAGCGACGCGCCGTGCCATTGACGAATACGCTCGACCACCCAGTCGGGGTCGTCGAGCGGCAGGTCGTGGCCAGCCTTCGGATGCAACTCGAGCGGCCATCCCCAGCGCTCTGCCATGGCCTGGGAGCAGCGCCACGACACCATCTGGTCGGAGCGCGAGGCCAGGACCAGCGCCGGCAAGCCGGGCAACTCCTGTGGCGGAGAGAACCCCCTCGCGGCGGCCAGCAGCTGTCGCACCAGGTTGGCCTTGCTCACGGGGGCTTCGCGTTGCCAGCGTGCGTGTCGTTGCGCAACATCGGGCAAGTCCTCCTGCAGCCGCGTGGTCATGCGTAGAATCAGGCGCTCGCGTTGTTCACGGCCGAGCGGTAGCAGCAGTGCCAGCAGCAGGCGTGGATACTGACGGGGGCGCAATCGCTGATGGAAGGGGGCGATGCCGCGCAGGCTCGAGTTGATCAGCACCAGGCACGCCACTTCATCGGGAAAGCGCTGTGCCCAGCGCAGTGCCACCATGCCACCCAGGGAGATCGCCAGGACCCGATGGGGGCCGGGGATGCCCTCCCGGGCGATCTGGCCGCGTAGCGCCTCGACCATGCCATCGACTCGGGTCGGGCTCGACTCTCGCCAGCGCTGGCCGTTGCCGGGCAGGTCCAGGGCGTGTGCAGGCTCACCCAGGGCATCCGTCAGCCGTTCCGTCATGCCTTCCCAGTGACGTGCCTCGCGTATCAGGCCTCGCAGCAGCACCCAGCTTGGTCGCGGTGGCGACGCTGCCGCGCCATCCCCGGAAGTGGGTATCACGCCATCGTCCGGTGTCGACTGACCGGGGAGTGGCTGCTTGGATGGTTGTTGATGGGATGAGGCCATGGCATCGAACCGATAAAGGAGTGACTTCACTCTAGCAGCCGGCTCGAAAGGCGCCATTGTCGCTACGTCATGTCGAGTGGCCCTGGGTGAAATACCCGCCAAGGCCAGCCATGTCGAGAAGAAAAAAGCTGGAGAAATACGACAAAATTCAGAAGGAAATGCCCCGCTGAGGCCTGTCTACAGAGGTGCCGGGCATGGTTCAATCTGCCGTCCCCGGGCCCCTGGGAGACAGCGGATTTTCTGCTATGTTCGAGCAGAGAGACCCCAACCCAAGAGGTAACGTGGCAGGAGGTAACGTGGCAGCCGATTCCCTGACAGAGAACGTGCCCGACACGATGGCAGCGATGCTGCTGATCGGCCATGGCGATATCGACAAGCTGGCCTACCGTGACGATGTGACCACGCCGAAGCCCGGCCCGGGCGAAGTGTTGGTGCGGGTCACGGCAACGGCCAAGAACAATACCGACCGCAAGGCCCGCGAAGGACTCTACCCGACAAAGGAAAAGGGCGAGGTAACCTCCTTCGCCATGGGTGGCGAACCGACCCTGACCTTTCCGCGCATCCAGGGGGCCGACGTGGCCGGCCGCGTGGCGGCCGTAGGGGAAGGGGTGGATCCCCAGCGCATCGGCCAGCGGGGGCTGCTGGACTTCAACCTCTACCCCGATGCCCGACGCGACCTCAACCTGATGCCGGACTACTACGGTCACGGTGCCGACGGTGGCTTCGCCGAATACGTCGCCGTGCCCTCGGACCAGTTCCACCACGTACCCAATCCGGAACTCGCGGATGCAGAGCTCGCCTCCCTGGGCATGTGCTCTTACCAGACCGCCTACCACATGATGACGTCGGCCAACGTGGCCGCAGGCGAGCGGGTCCTGGTCAGTGGCGCCAGCGGGGGCGTTGGCACTGCCCTGATCCAGCTGTGCCGCATCGTAGGAGCCATCCCCTATGCCGTCAGTCAGCCCGACAAGAAGGATGCTCTGCTAGCCATGGATGCCGAGGCGGTGATCGACCGCGGTGACCTGCCCACCTTCGTCGATCGGGTACTGGAGGCAACCGACGGCGCCCCGATCGATGCGGTGATGGACCTGGTCGGCGGTGAGATGACCGACCGCTTCATCGACACCATGATCGTCGACATGAATCGACGCTCCACCTATCCGCGCCTCTCCATCGCCGGCGCAAGTGGCGGCAACCTCAGCGAAATCATGTGGACCCGGATCTATCTCTATCAGGTGCAGATCTTCGGCGTCTCGCACGGTACGCGGGAAGAGGCGGAGCAATTGATCGAGTGGATACGGCAAGGACGGCTCAAGCCGGTCCTGCATGCGGCCTTCAGGCTCTCCGACCTGCACCGGGCCGAAACCTATTTCGTCAACCGTGGCAGCAACTATCTGGGCAAGATCGTCATCGTTCCCGACGCCCAGTGGGATGAGCACGGCGCGCCCTTTGCACTCGAGGAGACGGCATGAGCCACGAATTGACGCTGCGCCTGATCGATACCCATGCCGGCGGCGACGTCAGCCGGATCGTGATCGGCGGCATCGATCCGCTGCCTGGCGATACCGTACGCCAGCAGATGGAGTATCTGGAGAACGATGCCGACGGCCTGCGCCGGCTGCTGCTGGACGAGCCCTACGGGATTCCCGAGATGTCGGTGGACCTCATCGTCCCCGCCACCGACCCCAAGGCCAGCATGGGCTACATCATCATGGAGGTGATGGGCTATCCGATCTATTCCGGTTCCAACACTATCTGCACGGCCACCGCGCTGCTGGAGAGCGGGCTGATTCCCAAGCAGGAGGGCCGGCAGCGCTTCATGCTGGAATCCCCGGCTGGGCTGGTGCAGATCGAGGCCCGGGTGGAGAAGGGGGTGGTCGAGGCCATCACCTGTGGTGGGCTGCCCAGCTACATCGATACGCATCGCGCTCGCATCCACGTTCCCGAGGTGGGCGATGTCACCTACAGCATCGCCTATAGCGGTGGCTTCTACGCCCTGGTGGATGCCGAGAAGCTGGGCTTCTCGCTCAAGCGGGAGGAGGAGCGGGCGCTGGCCGAATGCGCCCACCGCATCGTCGAGGCGATCCAGGCCCGCAGCGGCTTCTCCCACTACACCCTGGGCAATGTGGGGCCGCTTCCCTTCCTGCACTTCATGGGCCCGGTGGAACAGATCGCCGACGATTTCTATCGTTCGCGTTCCGCCACCTACGTTCACCCGGGCGTGATCTGTCGCAGCACCACGGGTACCGGTACTTCGGCGCGGCTGGCACTGATGCACTACGAAGGCACCATCAAGCCGGGCGACCGCCTGGAAACCGTTTCCCTGCGCGAGACCGGTTTCATCGGCGAGTTCGTCTCGGCGCGAGAGGCCGGCGGCAAGCACCAGGTGGTGGAGAACACCATCACCGGCAAGAGCTACGTACTGGCCCGTTCGGAGATCGTGATCAATTGCGATGACCGCATGGTGGAGTGTGGCAGCCTGCGCCATATCCTCAGCAGCCGGCATGGCGACAGGTAACGTCGGGCGGCGCCCGCCTGTTGGCCAAGGGGCGCCGCCATGACTTCTCCTCGTCGGCGCCACCTGGCCTCAGTCAATGGACCAGGCTATTCTCCCGCCCGGGCTCGCGCTTCCAGCGCCGTGAGATAGTCGCGTATCCGTGCGGCGTTGGCGCCAATGTCGCTGCGGCCGATGCGTGATGCAGAGCGCATGTCCACCCTGACACCGTCTTCGCTTTCGCGCAGGCGGATGACCACGTCGTCCTTGAAACCGAACCAGGTGGTGGTGGCAACGGCCTCGATGTTGCCATTGTCGACGGCCGTCAGCTCCCAGCCGGCGGCTTTTACCTCTGCCACGGCAGCATCGAAGGCCTCCGATAGGGGCATTGACAGCTCCAGCGGCGCGATATCCGGATAGGCCTCCCGCTGCTGCCGGGCGAATGACTCGCCGGGATACGCCACGGCGTTGGGCGCAGCTTCACGGGCCTCTACCAGCGCCCTGAAGGAAGGAGGGTCCTCGGTATCGGTGGTGATGTCATGGATCGCCGGCACTGTCCGAGCCTGTTGCAGGTGCGTCAGCGGCACGACCAGCAGCATGACGCTGCCAATCAGGACCAGGCCGCCGGCCAGTGCCGCCCCGGTGCGCCTACAGAAAGCGGCGATCACCAGGGAGATCAGGCCCAGGCCGGCCGCGGCACCGGCGGCATAGACACCGTAGCGCAACAGGCCGAAGGCACCGCTCAAGGAGAGCCATTCCAGGCGATAGGCGGGCCCCGCCCCGGCCATCAGAAGGGTTGCCAGGCCGAGCAGAACCAGGGCGAGTAGTGCCGATACCGACGGCCACCGTCCACCTCGACGCGCTGTGTGCATAGTGATGTCCTCGCCTTTGATGGGCTTCATCGTGAAGAGCGCCCCTCGCACATAGGCCCCTGAG
>SKVX01000429.1 GCA_007129225.1 Halomonas sp. | reverse complement strand
ATCACCCAAGGACCACCAGGTCGCCGCCCAGGCCCGCCAGTACCTGCTTACCGCCCAGCTGGAAATGGCCCAGCAGGCCAGCGCGCGGCACAGCGCCGAGCGCCCCGAACCCAATACCACGAATACCCCGGCCAGCGCGCAAGCCAGCGACAGCGGTACGCTCGAGTCCAGCAAGAGCTCACTTTCCAATTACGACATCATCGCCCGCGCCGCCTTCGCCAGCGGCGGCACCGCCAAGCTGAGTGGCAAGGCCTAAACCAGCTGCCTTGCCACCCACCCTTTCCCTGGCCTCTATCAGCCCTGCATGACCAGGGGCCGCGGGTCCTCATCGATCTTGAAGCGCTGAACCAGCCTGGCCAGCTCGCGGGCCTGGTCGCTGAGGGATTGGCTGGCCGCAGAGGCCTCTTCCACCAGCGACGCGTTCTGCTGGGTCACCTCATCAAGCTGCGAAACCGCCGCATTGATCTGTTCGATACCGGATGACTGTTCGTTGGCTGCCGTGGCGATCTCACTGACAAAGGTCGTGACCTGCTTGACACCTTCGGCGATCGTCACCAGTTGCTGGCTGGCCGTGGCGACCAGGCGCTCGCCCTCATCCACGCTGGCCACGCTGGTATCCACCAGGGCACGAATCTTGTTGGCTTCATCCGAGCAGCGACCCGCCAGCTGACGCACCTCGGAGGCCACTACGGCAAAGCCGCGGCCATGCTCGCCGGCCCGCGCCGCCTCCACCGAGGCATTCAGTGCCAGCAGGTTGGTCTGGAAGGCGATGCTGTCGATGGCAGACACGATCGTGGCTACACGATGGTTGGCCTGCTTGATCGCGCCCATGGATTCGGCGGCCTCCTGACCCACGCCACTGGCCTCCCTGGCCTGAGTATCCAGCTCGGTGGTCAGGGTCCGGGCATGGGAAGCCGACTCCGCGGTCTGCTTCACCGTGGCGGTCATCTGCTCGATGCTGGAGGCGGTTTCCACCAGTGAGGAAGACTGCTCCTCGGTTCGACTGGAGAGGTCCTCGTTACCCTGGGCGATCTCGTCGCTGGCGATACTGACCGAATCGGCCGTCCGCTTGATGTCCCCCATCATCTGCTGAAGGTTCTGCTGCATCTCGTGGATGTTCGCCAGCAGGCTGGTGGTATCGCCCGGCTTGACCGGCACCCGCATGGTGAGGTCGCCATCGACGACCCGCTTCACCACGTCGGCGGCACGCTGAGGGTCACCGCCCAGCGTCTTCACCACCGAGCGCACCATGCCAAGGCTCACCAGCACCGCCACTGCCACGATCACCGCCGTGATGCCCACAAGAATCCAGAACAGTCGCGTTACCCCTGCCAGCGCCTCCGCCTCGGGTACCTCCACCACCAACCCCCAGTCGAGCATTGGCAGATAAGTGTAGCTGCCGATCACCGGTGTACCGGCCACATCCCGATAGCGGCCTACGCCACTTTCACCCGCCGCCAGGGCAGTGGCCGCCAGGGTTGCCACCTCGCGGCTCTCGCCATCAAGGGCCGCCACCGGCGTGACAGGCATGCCATCACTCCCCAGCAGGTAGGTATCCGAGCTGCCGCCAAGGGACATGTCAGCCATGCGCTCAAACAGCACATCAAGTCGCACGGCGGCGCGAACCACCCCCACCACATCGCCGCCATCGCTGAAGACCGGCGCCACCACATTGCTCACCTGGTTGCCCGTGGCGCGGGAGACCAGCGGCTGGGAGAATACCTGCTGGCCCTGGATCGCCTCCTGGAACCAGGCTCGATCCGCCACGTCAAAGGCGCGGGCACCGTCGCTCGGCAACACCGTCGCACCGCCGTCATAGCTGACCCCGGCCACGCCGATGCCATCCCGGCCGACGAAGAACAGCGTATCGTAATAGCCGCTCTGCTCAGCGATACGTGTCAGAAGATGTTCAATCGGCGCGACCTCGATCTGGCGTACCGAATCGAGGCCGGCCACATAGCGGATCTCGTCCTGCCGCGCGCCCAGCCACTGGGTGAACGACGACGCCATCATCTCGCCCGTACCCTCCAACTGGTCGACCGTCGCCTGGGTAAAGGACTGCCGATACTGGGTATAGACAAGGCCGGCCACCAGCACCACAGAGGCCAGCACCAGCGAGACGATCATCAGCGTCAGGCGACTGCTGAAGCCAACACGCTGACGCCTCGCTGAGTCAGAAGAACGAGTCGCCGGGTGCCTTCCCCCGGCATGGTCGGGAATACTGCCCATCGTGATGGAATTCATACCCTGCTCTCCTGCCGCACTGCACATCACGCCCCGGTAGCAAGCCACCACCCGAACACGATTAATCATTATTAGAATCGAGGCGTCCCTTCCTGCAGCCACAAAAGCTATATCGGCATGTACGGGGGCAGGTTGAGGCCAGACGTTGAAAAAGTTTTACGAATGTCATCATCGCGGATTGGTAGTACGTTGAACCAAGGCCGCCATGTCGCGGAAACCGTAGGCCATCCGTTTGATGACCTTGATTCGGTTGTTCCTTCCCGCCAGCATACTGGTGTTCAATCGCTCGAGAATGGAACTTGCCCTGGAGCATGACGATGGCCACTTCTCACTCCCCCGGCCCTGAAATCCTCACCTTCGGTGAGGCCATGGCCATGTTTGTTGCCGACACCTCCGGCGAGCTGGCGGAGGTCGAGCGCTTTCACCGCCGTATCGCGGGAGCCGATACCAACGTCGCCATCGGTCTGGCCCGGCTCGGTTTTCGAGTCGGCTGGCTGAGCCGTGTGGGTGAGGACGGCTTCGGTACCTTTATCCGACACACCCTGGAAGCCGAAGGCATTGACTGCCGCCACCTCTACACAGACCCAGATCATCCCACCGGATTGGTGTTCAAGGAGCGTGCCCTGGGCGGCGCCGACCCCAACGTTACGTATTTCCGCCAAGGCAGTGCAGCCAGTTACCTGACCACTGGCGATGCGAAAGACGTCGACTTCACCGCCCTGCGTCACCTGCACGCCACCGGCATTCCTCCCGCTCTCTCCCCCAGCGCCCGTGAGCTGTCACTGCACGTGGTGGAGCAGGCCCGCGCCGTCGGTGCCAGCGTTTCCTTCGACCCCAACCTGCGTCCCAGCCTATGGTCGAGCGAGGCCGACATGCGCACCACCCTCAACGCGCTGGCCGCCAGGGCTGACTGGGTGCTACCCGGCCTTGCCGAGGGGCGTTTTCTCACCGGGCATGACAGCCCCGAGGCAATCGCTGACTTCTATCTCGAACGTGGATCGCAGGCCGTGGTCATCAAGCTGGGCCGAGAGGGGAGTTACTTCCGCAGCTGCCTGGGCGGCCAGCAGGAGAGCTTCACCCTACCTGGCGTCACAGTCGACGAGGTGGTCGATACCGTGGGGGCCGGAGACGCCTTCGCCGTGGGTGTGATCAGCGCCCTGCTCGACGGCCGCCCGCTCCGAGAAGCCGTACGCCGCGGCAACCTGATCGGCTCGCTTGCCGTGCAGGTGGTGGGTGACATGGAGGGTCTGCCGAGTCGTGAGCGCCTCGCCACCCTGGAAAACGAGAATCCCGTACGCTAGGAAAGGAGCCTGACCCATGAAGAAGCGTGTCCTGGCCTATGGCCGACTGAACGAGACCCAGCTGGCACAGCTCGAAGAGCAGTTCGAGGTTCAGACCTTCTGCGACCTGGCGTGCTCCGATGACCCCGACTTCCGCGCCGCACTGCCGGGCGCCCATGGCTTGATCGGCGCCAGCCTGACCATCACCCCCGACCTGCTTGACGCTGCCCCTGAGCTGGAAGCCATCGCCACCATCTCGGTGGGCTACGACAACTACCCGGTCGACGAGCTGAGCCGACGCGGCATCCTGCTCTGCAATACCCCCGATGTGCTAACCGAGACCACTGCCGACACCGGCTTCCTGTTGATGATGGCCGCGGCCCGCCGCGCCGTGGAACTGGCCGAATGGGTCAAGCGCGGCGACTGGCAGGCCGGTGTGGGGCCCGAGCACTTCGGCACCGACGTCCACGGCAAGACCCTCGGCATGATCGGCTTCGGCCGCATCGGTGCCGCCATCGCCCGTCGCGGCGCGCTGGGCTTCGGCATGCGCGTCCTCTATTCCAACGCCTCGCCCAAGCCGTCGCTGGAAACGGAGCTTGGCGCCAAGCGCCGCGAGCTGGACGCGCTGCTCGCCGAGTCGGACTTCGTCTGCGTCACCGTACCGCTCACGGCCGAGACCGAGCACCTGATCGGCGAACGGGAGTTCGCTTTGATGAAGTCCTCGGGGATCTTCGTCAACATTGCCCGTGGCAAGGTAGTCCATGAGGCGGCGCTGATCGGGGCACTGGAGATGGGGCGCATTCGTGCCGCCGGGCTGGATGT
>SKVX01000236.1 GCA_007129225.1 Halomonas sp. | reverse complement strand
AGCCACGGGAAACCCCTCGCCCGCAGCGACCGTGGCCATGGGGTTCTTCTTCAACTCCGAAATGCTGGCCGTGGTATCGGCAAGTATCATGTGGGGCATGGCGTTCTCCAGACTCATCCATAGACCGAATTATAGTGCTTTTAACTGGTCTTGTGAAAGGTCTGAAACAAGCGCTCAAAAAAAGTCTACGCAGCGCCGCTCTTCAACCTGCCAACTCACGATACTTCCGATCCAGCTCGGCCACCTGGACCTTGAGCGAGGCTTCATCGCCGCTGTTGTCGATCACGTCGTCGGCCCGGGCCAGGCGCTCGTCGCGGGGCATCTGCGCGGCGACGATGGCGCGGGCCTGCTGCTCATCGACATCGTCGCGGGCGGCGGTGCGGGCGATCTGCACGCTCTCCGGCACGTCGATCACCAGGCAGCGGTCGGCCATCTCGCTTTGGCCCGACTCGAACAGCAGCGGCGAGACCAGCAGCACATAGGGCGCGCCTTCAGCCTGCAACCGTTCCAGCTGGGCGACGAGGCGCTGCCGAATGCGGGGGTGGGTTACCGACTCCAGCCACTGCCGCTCGGCCGGGTCGGCGAAGACGATCTCGCGCAGCGCCCGGCGGTCGAGGCTGCCGTCTTCCTGCAGTATCTGCAGGCCCTTCTCTCGGGAATAGCGCTCGGCGATCTCGGCAAGGGCCGGCTCGCCGGGCTCGACCACCTCGCGGGCGACGTCGTCGGCATCCACCCAGGGCACGCCCAGGGCCGCGAAGGCCCGTGCCACCGTGGACTTGCCCGAAGCGATACCGCCGGTCACGCCGATGATCACATTCACTCTCCGTGGAAAAAAGGACTCAGAACATCATGTCGAGATAGAGCGCCATCAGCGGCTCGCCGACCAACAGCGCGATCCAGCCGGCCATGGCCAGGAAGGGCCCGAAGGGCATCGGCGCACCGCGCAGGCGCGGAATGGCCAACTGAGCGAGTACGCCCACGACGGCACCGACACCGGCGGAAAGGATCAGCACCATCGGCAGGTACTGCCAGCCCAGCCAGGCCCCCAGCGCCGCCAGCAGCTTGAAGTCGCCGAAGCCCATGCCCTCCTTGCCGGTCACCAGCTTGAACAGCCAGTAGAAGCTCCACAGCGACAGGTACCCCGCCATGGCGCCGATCACCGCATCGGAGAGTAGCAGCGGCTGGAACAGCAGCTGGTAGAGCAGCCCCGCCCACAGCAGCGGCAGGGTGACGATGTCCGGCAGCAGCTGGGTGCGCAGGTCGATCACCGCCAGCGCCAGCAGCGCCAGGCAGGCACCGAAGAGGAACAGCCCCTGCCAGGTTGGGCCGTGCAGCGCCAGTACCGCCAGCGCCAGAACGCCGCCGGCCAGCTCCACCAGCGGATACTGCGGGCTGATGCGCGCTTCGCAGTAGGCGCAGCGCCCGCGGCGCTTCAGCCAGCCGATCACTGGCAGGTTGTCGTGCCAGGCGATGGGCGTTTCGCAGCGGGGGCAGATCGAGCGCGGCACCATCAGGTTGAAGCGTGGCTGCTCCTCATCGGGCAGCTCCAGCGCCTCGCGGGCCTCGGCCCGCCAGCCCAGCATCAGCATTACCGGCAGGCGGACGATCACCACATTGAGAAAGCTGCCCAGGCACAGGCCAAGGAAGGCCGCCAGCGGCCAGAGAAGGGCGGGTGGAAGGTCAAGCAAGAGCGGTTTCCTTCATTCTCCAATTTCCTTCTGGTGACGGATGGCCAGGGCCACCACTGTGTCACCGTCGATCCGGTATCGGGCGATATAGCCGCTATCACCGAAGTCAATCAGCCAGTCCCGGTATTCTTCGGGAAGGTCATCAATCGGGCGTCCGATGCGTGGCATGGCTCCAAGCGCCTGAACGCCCTCGATGATCGCTTTGGCGGCTCCCATGGCCGCTGATGGGTTCTTGGGCCGCAGGAACTCTCGCAACCGCTCCAGATCGCGGATGGCTGTAGCGGTAAAGATCACTCGTGACATTGGGGGGGCGGCACCTCTTCATCCGTTCCCCAACTGGCCAGCCACTTCTCCACTTCGTCTGCGGTCGCGTGCAGGCCGGTAGCCTGGTAGTCCTCCCAGGCGTTGAGAGAGTCCCGCTTGAAGGCCTCTCGCCGTTCCTCACGCTCGACATATTGCTCGATGGCCTCACGCATGAGCCAGTGCGCTGAGCGTTGACGAACCTCGGCCAGATGCTGAACCCGGCCTTTCAAGTCATCGTCGAGCTTGATGGATGTCGGTGCTGCCATACTGGCCTCCGTAGCGATAGGTAATACCAGGTAGTACCTATCGCTACTATAGGCCGGTCCTGTTCTACTCACAACACCGTGCCGAGCTCGAAGATCGGCAGATACATGGAGATGACCAGGCCGCCGACCAGCACCCCGAGCACCACGATGATCAGGGGTTCCAGCAACGAGGTGAGGGCGTCGACCTTGTTGTCGACCTCCTCCTCGTAGTAGTCGGCCACCCGGTTGAGCATAGCGTCCAGCGAGCCGGACTCCTCGCCGATGCCCACCATCTGCACCGCCAGGGGCGGGAACTGCTCGGTCAGGCGCATGGCGAAGTGCAGCTGCTGGCCGGTAGCGACATCCTCGCGGATCTGCCGGGTGGCGCGCTCGTAGACCAGGTTGCCCGCCGCCCCGGCGGCGATGTCCAGTGCCTCGACCATGGGCACGCCGGCCCCGTAGGTGGTGGCCAGGGTGCGCGAATAGCGTGCCACCGACGACTTGTCGAGGATGTCACCGATCACCGGGATCTTCAGCGAGAACTTGTGCATGCGATAGGCGAACGCCTCGGAGCGCTTCATGCCCTGCCGCATCAGGTAGACGAAGGCCACAACGATGCCGATGCCCCACAGCCAGTACTGCTGGGCGAATTCCGACATGGAGATGGTCATGCGGGTCATGGCCGGTAGCTCGGCGCCGAAGCCGTGGAAGAGGCTCTCGAACTGGGGTACCACCTTGATCAGCAGCAGCGCCGTGACGCCGATACCTACCGCGATGACCGCGATGGGGTACCACAGCGCCTTCTTGACGCGCCCCTTGAGCGACTCGATCTTCTCCTTGTAGGCGGCGATCCGCTCGAGCATGCGGTCCAGCGAACCGGAGCTCTCGCCGGCCTCCACCAGGTTGCAGAAGAGATTGTCGAACTGGTCGGGGTGCTGGCGCAGCGCCTGGGAGAAGCTCGACCCCGCCGCCACCTCGTTCATCATCTGCTGCACCACTGCGCTCATGGCCGGCTTGCGGATGCTCTCGGCCACCACCTGGAAGGCCTGCAGCACCGGCACCCCGGCGCGAATCATGGTCGCCATCTGTCGGGCGAAGAGCATGATGTCCCGCGGCTTGATGGTGCCCATGCCGCCGCCAAGCCCGCCCTTGCGGCGCACGTTCTTGACGATGATGTTCTGATTCGCCAGCTCCCGCTCCACCTCGGTCTTGTGGGCGGCCACTACCTCGCCGCGCACCAGGCGCCCGCCGGGGCCCTTGCCTGACCAGTTCCAGCGGTAGAGCTTCAGCTTCCGGGGCGCTTTCGCCGTTTTGGTCGCCATGTCGTTCCCTGCTGCGTATTTGAATCGTGGTATCGGTTTTTTATTGGTATGCCGCTATCAACGGATATATCGGCCGGTTTGTCAGTTGATTTAGTGTCAGCCCAACTTAATCTTTTGTTACGCGATTGACCTCGGTCAAGCTGGTGACGCCCTGCATCACCTTCAGCAGGCCGCTTCTGCGCAGGTCGGGGTGACCCTCCTGGCGGGCCAGCTGGTCGAAATCCATGGAGTTGCCCTGGCGCATGATCATCTGGCTCATGGCACTGCTGATCGGCACCACTTCGTAGATGCCCACCCGGCCCTTGTAGCCGTGGGTGCAGTGCATGCAGCCCACCGGCTCGTAGACGGTGGCGCTGCCCACCTCCAGGTCGGTGAAGCCCTCGTGCAGCAGCGCCTCCCGGGGGATCTCCGCCGGCTGCTTGCACTGCTTGCACAACCGCCGTGCCAGGCGCTGGGCGATGATCAGGCTCACCGAGCTGGCGATATTGAAGGGCGGCACGCCCATGTTGGCCAGACGGGTCAGCGTCTCCGCCGCCGAATTGGTGTGCACTGTGGAGAGCACCAGGTGGCCGGTCTGGGAAGCCTTCACCGCGATCTCGGCGGTCTCCAGGTCGCGGATCTCGCCCACCATCACCACGTCCGGGTCCTGGCGCAGGAAGGCGCGCAGGGCGCTGGCGAAGTCCAGCCCGATCTTGGGCAGCACATTGACCTGGTTGACCCCCGGCACCTTGATCTCCACCGGGTCCTCGGCGGTACAGATATTGCGCTGCACCTCGTTGAGGATGTTCAGGCCGGTGT
>SKVX01000362.1 GCA_007129225.1 Halomonas sp. | reverse complement strand
CCGGGGGAGGCTCATGGCGCCAGGCATCCCGGAACGCCTTGCGCATCAGCTCCCAGGACTCCTCCATGCCCTGGCGAAGGGAGTCCCAGGCCGCTTCGCTGGCGTGCTGCAGTTCGTCGAGCCGGCGGCGGGTTTCGTCGCGGCGCTGCTTCAGTCGTTCGATATCCTCCTCGTACTTGACCCGGGCCTCGTCGCTGGCCTGACGGGCCCTGGCAGCCAGCTCATCGATCTCGGCGTTCCACTCGTCCAGCCGGGCTTTCATCTGCTCGATGAATTCGTCGCGTTTACTCATGTTCACCCCCCCTTCGTCCTTTACCTCAGTCTGGCACAAGACATTATACCTCCCACGCCACCCTGTCGCGGCCCTGGTGCTTGGCCCGGTAGAGCTGGCTGTCCGCCTGTTCCAGCAGCTGTTCGCAGGTGATCCCGCTAGCCGCGGGCACGGTGCTGGCCACCCCCAGGCTGGCGGTGACCTGGTCGGTGTGGTCCGAGCAGGCATGGGGAATCGCCAAGGCTCGAATGGCATCGCGGATATGCTGGGCAACCAGGCGGGCGCCCTCCAGGTCGGTATCGGGCAGTACGCAGACGAACTCCTCACCCCCGTAGCGGGCCACCAGGTCGGTGGAGCGGGTCACCACGCCGGCCAATGCGCCGGCGATCGCGCGCAGGGTGTCGTCGCCGGCGACATGGCCGTAGTGGTCGTTGAAGTCCTTGAAACGGTCGATGTCGAGAAAGATCACGGAGAGTGGTCTGCCCGAGCGCCGGGCACGCTGCCATGCTGCCTCCAGGAACGTGTCGAAATGCCGTCGATTGGCGATGCCGGTAAGGCCGTCGATGGTGGAGATCTGGTGAAGCTGATCACGCTGGTCCAGGCCACGCTGAAACGCATGGAGCAGCTCGTCCAGGCTCTCGACCAGATGGCCCAGCTCGTCATCCCCATGGTGTGCCAGGTTGGGTTTACGCCAGCGTCCTGGCTGGCTGGGGTTGGTCTCGATGATGGCCCCATGCACCTGCAGCAGTGGCCGGGTGATGAAGGCATGAAACACGACGACCAGCATGCCTGCGATGGCCAGCGCCTTGAACACACCCAGGGAAAAGATCAGCAGGCTGCGATTCATGAAGTCCCGGGCCAATCTGTCGAGAGCCAATGACATTTCGATATCACCCACGGGTTCGGTCGGCGAGGCGGCCCCCAGGTCATATATCAGCGTTTCTTGGTAGTGAAGGATGTCGCCGAAAAGGGCATGGGCCAGCCAGTTGCTGCCGGGCGCCACCTCCCTTTCTCGCAAGGCCATGCTGCGCCCGAAGTCGTCCCGGATGACCACATGGGCCACGCTGCCATCGCCGAACAGCCCCTCCACCACCTGGGTTGCCAGTTCGGGGTTGAGCTGGAAAGCGGCTTCTGCGGCGGTGCCGTGAATCAGGTCAAGCCGATGCTGTGTCTGACTCTGGACTTCCTGCCGCATCTTGCGAGCATCCAGAGCGAGCTCGATGGCACCGGCTATGATGCTCAGCAGCAGCGCGATGGAGAGCGTCAGTACGGCTTGCTTGGCGGTCAGGCTGCTACGTTGGGGGCGCCGCTGGGGAATGGGAGGGCCGGGCTTCATGATCCGGCATCCCCAGCTCGGCGTTCAATGATGTCAGCGGGTCGAAGTCTGTCGATGGCAGCCTGCAGGCGGGTGATATAGGCGGCGGGGACCGAGGGGTGACAGGCGAGATAGAGCTGGGCGGCATGAAAGACGAAAAGCTGGCTAAGCTCGATACCCGCTTCACTGGCGAGGTATTGCGCCGTCTGGGTGTTGGTGACCCAGGCATCGATTAGGCCCGCCTGCAGCCGCGCGATATTTTCACGCTCGGCGGAGGCGGTGACGATAGGCACTCCCTGCCGTTCCGCGAGCTGCCCCGCCGCGTCCTCGCGAAAGCTCCCCACCCGCAGTGATCTCAGTTCGTCCAGCGAGTCAGCCTCCACGGCAGCGTCGGCAAGGCTGAAGGCGGCCCACTCGTTGGCTCCGAGAGGGCCGACCCAGGTGAAGTGGGGCTCACGCTCGGGTGTGCGTGCCGTCGAATAGACGCAGTGGTTTTCCCTCAACTGGGCTTCGGCAATGGCGCGTGCCCAGGGGAGCAGGCGGAATCTGGCGGTCAGGTCGGCACTCTCCAGGGCGGCCCGCAGCAGCCGGGTAGATTCACCAGTGATGGTGCCCTCATCCGTCTGGTAGTTGTAGGGAGGATACTCCTCGGTATTGAAGGTGATATCGCCCAGGCCGGCAGACGCCGGACCAGGCAACAGCAGGCAGAGTGCAAACAGTAGCCATTTTCTCATGCGGCTGTCGATGCCTCCGGCTTTGGTATTGTTTTATGCCAATATCCTTGGAGAACGTGGCTGCGCTTGGCAGCTGCCGAAACCAACCTAATCTATGGTGCTGGAAAAGTCATCTTCACGTCACTAACGCAAGCGCCGTCACGCCTCATCTGGAGCGGGTCGGATTGGCCCCTATCGGAGGGTGGCAGGTGGGGGACGGTCGGACACGCGACACCTTGGTAGGGCCGCCAAGCAGCAACAATGCACCTGCCGGGACATGACCGGCAGGTGGCAGGTGCAAGGCGTCAATGGGCTGGCTCGAGACGGTAGAGTGCGCCGTTGGTCTCGCTGAGCACGTAGAGGTAGCCGTCGGGTCCCTGGCGAACGTCACTGATGCCGCCGACCTCTTCATCCAGCAGCACTTCCGTCTCGACCACTTCCCGGCCATCTAGCATGATGCGATACAGCCGCTTGGCTTCTCGCCCGCCGACGATCAGGTCGCCCTGCCAGTCGGGATAGTGCTCGCTGGTGACCAGCGCCATCCCGGACGGGGCGACAGGCTCGGAAAACTCATGGGCCGGAGTGGCAATTTCGTCATCGGTGAATAGCCGGCTGCTGGCGACCTCGTCGATGATGCCGGGAGTATCGGCGTCCTCGCCCAGGGTGAGCTGGGGCCAGCCGTGGTTGGACCCCGGGTGAATAAGGCTGAGCTCGTCGCTGCCGTTGGGGCGAGCCTCGACGGCCCAGGCATCGCCGGTGTCGGGATGTACCGCCAGGCCCTGAATATTGCGATGCCCCCAGGAGTAGAGCTCGGGCAGGAAGCCGACATCCTCGAAGCGCGGGTTGTCCTCGGGTGCCAGGCCCTGTGGATCCAGTCGCAGCAGCGACCCGGCATGATCGTTGGTGTCCTGGGCGCGGCCGGGGGTGCCGCGATCACCGATGGACATCAGCAGGGTATCGTCGGGCAACCAGGCCAGTCGGGCGCCGTAATGCTCGCCAGGCGAAGAGCGGCGGTTCTGCTCGAACAGAGGCTCCCAGTCGACCAGATGGTTGCCGGCCAGTCGGGCGCGTCCCAGCGCGGCGGCGGTGGATTCGTCATCGCCGCTGGCATAGGTCAGGTAGAGCCAGCCGGTGTCGGGAAAGGCGGGAGAGGAGACGATCTCGAGCAGGCCCCCGTCCTCTTCGTCCTCGATTTCCGGGAGTCCGCCCACCTCCTGGCGCATGCCGTCGTGAACCATCTGCAGGCGACCACCACGCTCTGTAACCAGGTAGAGTTCGCCGGGCAGGATGGCCATGCTCGTGGGCTGGTCGAACTCGTCGGCAATCTTGATCAGGCGCAGCGCCTGCCGCTCGGTCGACAGGCTCTCCGCGACCACCGTCTCATCGGCGAGAATGACCTGGGCGGGAACAATGGCCAGGACCAGTGGGAAAATTCCGTTTACATATCGCTTCATTGCTTGCCTCCTTTCCAGAGCTACTCACCAGTGTAGTGAATGCTCTTGATTCGTCATTAGCTGGTAGGCTATGAGCCGAACGGGTCCCGCCCACGGCAAGGAATGAACACTATGAATGCGGTACCAGCGGCTGCCGGCGACACGCCCCGGCAGCGGGCGTCGAGAAAGGAGATCTTCGGCTGGGCGATGTTCGACTTCGCCAACCAGGCCTTTACCCTGCTGATCATCACCGTGGTATTCGGTGAGCTCTTCACCACGGTAATCGTCGGCGACCGCGACGACGGCTACCGGCTGGCCAACCTGCTGTGGAGCCTCGCCCTGGCGGTGAGCTATCTGATGGTGGTCGTCACGGGCCCACTGTGCGGTGCGGTCATGGATTACCATGCCGCCAAGAAGCGGTTCCTCTTCGTCAGCTACCTGGCTACGGTAGGCGCCACGGCGATGCTCTACTTTGTGGAGCCGGGCTATGTGGTACTGGGCCTGCTGCTGATCGTGGTCTCCAACTACGCCTACTCCATGGGCGAGTCCTTCATCGCCGCCTTCCTGCCCGACCTCGGGCCGCCGGAGGACATGGGCAAGATATCCGGCTTCGGCTGGTCGCTGGG
>SKVX01000266.1 GCA_007129225.1 Halomonas sp. | reverse complement strand
AGGTGCAGGCCGAATTCCTCGCCCGCCAGCCCCTCGGGCGACTGGGCACACCGGAAGAAATTGCGGCACTGGCCACCTACCTCGCCGCGGACGAATCCGCCTATACCACCGGCACCGCCCAGGTGATCGACGGCGGCTGGCTGATCTGAACCAAGCGTTTCGAACCGACTGACCTGAACAAGAAGGAAAGCCCATGAAACTACTGCGCTTCGGCCCCCGGGGCCAAGAGAAACCCGGCTTGCTCGACGCCGACGGGGTGATCCGCGACCTCTCGGCCCATCTGCCGGATCTGGAAGGTCGCCACCTCAGCCGCGAACTGCTGGCCCGGCTGGCCGAGCTCGATGTCTCACGCCTTCCGGAGATCCCCGCGGACACTCGCCTCGGCCCCTGCGTCGGGCAGGTCGGCAAGTTCATCTGCATTGGCCTCAACTACTCCGACCATGCCGCCGAGACCGGTGCCGAGGTCCCGCCGGAGCCGGTGGTCTTCAACAAGTGGACCAGCGCCATCTGCGGCCCCAACGACGATGTGACCATTCCGCGAGACTCGACGAAGACCGACTGGGAAGTGGAGCTCGGCGTGGTGATCGGCAAGGAAGCCCGCTACGTCAGCGAAGCCGACGCCTTGGATCATGTGGCCGGCTACTGTGTGGTCAACGACGTCTCCGAGCGCGAGTTCCAACTTGAGCGCAGCGGCACCTGGGACAAGGGCAAGGGTTGCGACACCTTCGGCCCCCTGGGCCCGTGGCTGGTCACCCCGGACGAGATCGCCGATCCCCACGCGCTGGACCTGTGGCTGGAAGTGGACGGCCACCGCTATCAGGACGGCAACACCCGCACCATGGTCTACCGCATCCCCTTCCTGATCAGCTACCTGAGCCGCTTCATGAGCCTGCAGCCGGGCGACGTCATCTCCACAGGCACCCCACCCGGGGTGGGCATGGGCCAAAAGCCGTCGACCTACCTCAGGCCCGGCCAGCGCATGCGCCTGGGCATCGAGGGGCTCGGCGAGCAGCGCCAGGCCGTCATCGCCGAGCCCGGATGCTGAGCGGGGCTCGCCATGTTGATCAGCATCTGTCAGAAGCCTGGCCATCTGCTCCCAAAAGAGTGGCCGAGTCCATGACTGAATTCGATTCCCCAGCAAACGTTGAAGCGGAGGCCGACCATGCCCCGGACCATCGCCAGTGATCACGGCCAACTGGCCAGCCTGCGCGTTCACGACAACGACAACGTGCGCGTCGCCCTCAAGAACCTGCCCGCCGGCAGCGCGATCGACGACGACGGGCGCCAGCTGCGTCTGCCCGAGCCAATCCGCCAAAAGCACAAGTTCGCCCTGCACGACCTCGCCGTGGGAGACACAGTGATCATGTACGGCGTCACCGTGGGCCGCGCCACCCGCGCCATCGCTGCGGGCGCGGCTATCACCACCGCCAACACCGAGCACAGCACTGCCACCACCGAACCCCAGGCGCGGCGAGGTGAATGGCGCGCTCCCGATGTAACGGCGTTTCAGGGGGCGAGCTTCGCGGGTTACCACCGCCCCGATGGCCAGGTGGGTACCGCCAACGTCTGGCTGGTGGTCCCGCTGGTGTTCTGCGAGAACCGCAACATTGAGGTACTGCGCCAGTGCGTGGCCGACGCCCTGGGCGAAGACCCATACCGCGACTACAAGCGCATGGCCCGCGAACTGCTACACGGTGCAACCGGCACGGCCCCGCCCGAGCCTGCCGGAGAGCGGCTCTTTCCCAACGTCGACGGGGTGCGTTTTCTGACCCACACACTGGGCTGCGGCGGCACCGACGACGACGCCCTGACGCTGTGTCAACTGCTGGCCGGCTACATCTGCCACCCCAATGTGGCCGGTGCCACGGTGCTGAGCCTGGGCTGTCAGAAAGCCCAGATCGACATGCTCAAGGCCGCCGTGGCAGAGCGCGATCCCGGCGGGCTGCGCCCGGTGCACTACCTGGAGCAACAGGCGAGCCTCAGCGAATCGGCGTTGATCCGCGAGGCGCTGACTACGATCTTCGATGGCCTGGCCGAGGCAAACCGGGTGGAGCGCACCCCGGCGCCGCTCTCGGCGCTGACATTGGGCGTGGAGTGCGGCGGCTCCGACGGCTTCTCCGGCCTCTCCGCCAATCCGCTGGTAGGCGCCGTGGTGGACCGCCTGGTGGCGCTCGGCGGCAGCGGCCTTCTCAGTGAGTTCCCCGAGCTGTGTGGCGTGGAGCACGAACTGATCGCCCGCTGCCGCGACGACGCCGTCGCCGAGCGGTTCCGCGATCTAATGGATGCCTACCAGCGCCATGCCGCCCGGGTGGGCGCGGACTTCTCCATGAACCCCTCCCCGGGCAACATCCGCGACGGCCTGATCACCGATGCCATGAAGTCGGCCGGTGCCGCCAAGAAGGGCGGCGACAGCCCGGTGGTGGATGTGCTCGACTACACCGAGCCCCACAGCCGGGCCGGCCTCAGCCTGCTCTGCTCGCCGGGCAACGACGTGGAGTCCACCACGGCGCTGGCCGGCTCCGGTGCCAATCTGATCCTGTTCACCACCGGCCTGGGCACACCCACCGGCAACCCGATCACGCCGGTGATCAAGATCTCGAGCAACAGCGAGCTGGCCGCGCGCATGGGCGACGTGATCGACTTCGATGCTGGCCCCATCATTCGCGGTGAGGCGAGCATCGACGAACTGGCCGAGCGCCTGCTTAGGCTGTGCATCGACACCGCGTCGGGGCGTTATGCCCCCCGCGCCGTGGAGCTGGCGCAGTACGATTTCATCCCCTGGAAGCGGGGCGTCTCCCTTTAGCGGTGCCCCACCCACGAAAAGCCCGCCTCCTGAAGGGGGGCTTTTCGTGGTTAATGCACTGCTTGCTTATCCCGCGTCGGTGAGACGCTTCTTGAGCTGCATGTAGGTGCCGTAGTGGCGATCCAGGTGGCGGCGCATGGCCGCTTCGGCGGCATCCGGGTCGCGGGATTCAATGGCCTCGACGATCTCGATATGGGCCGCCAGCGCCGCCTTATCCTCGCCCTTCTGCTGTAGCGCATGGGCACGACGGTCATCGAGCCACTCGGAAAGTGCCACATGAATGGCGTCGAAGATGGGATTGCGGCCGATGCTCGCCAGCACGCCATGGAAGTCATTGTCGGAGCGCTTGAATCGGGCTTCGTCGCCCACTGCGTCACGGTTCTCCTGCAGAGCCTCGCGCAGGCGCGCCAGGTCCTTGTCGTCGGCATGGCGGGCCGCATAGCGAGCCAGCGAGATCTCGAACAGCGCCCGAGCCTCCTGGAAGTACTGCTGACCATCGGGCTTGGAGAGTAGCTGGCGGGTCACCCCTGACAGCCTCGCCATCACGGACTCGGCGGTGGGCCGGATCACCCGGGCTCGGGTCCCGCTGTTGATGGCGATCAGTCCGAGCTGCTGCAGGTGGAACAGTGCCTCACGGACCGCCGGACGTCCGACTCCGAACTGCTCCATGAGCTCGCGCTCGGAGGGCAGCTGATCGTTCTCGCCAAGCCGCCCGTCGAGGATGTCCGCCTCGAGCTGCTCGGCGACTTGCTCGGAAAGCGTCTTGCGCTCGATCCGATATCGAGACATGGACTGAATCTCCTGATGACACGGTGTTTTGAGTGTGCATCATACCGCATTCCGGCCCTCCTACGCTTAGAGTTGCCGCAGCGGTCGCACATCCAGGATCTCGGCCAGCGCCGCATAGGCGACCTGATTGGCACTGTCCAGGGGAATGCCCTCGGCGTCGCGCCGCGCCAGGCAGCGCCACTCGCGATCCCCCGGGGCCAGCACCTCGGCACCGTCGTTCGCCGGCTGAGCGCGCAGGTCGACCAGGTACTCGCTCAGGCAGGCCGTGAAGGTCGCCCGGTCAACGAAGGCCGCCGGGTTCAGCGCCAGGAAGAAGTGGCCGACTCCTCGCGGCGTCGCCATGTCCGGCCCCCCCATGGGTAAAAGTCGAAAGCCGTTGACCATGCCGGAGAGCGTGGAGCTCAACACCTCGACCATGCCGCCGAGCCCCGCCCCCTTGAAGCCGAATTCGCTGCCGCCCAGGGGCAGCAGGGACGCCACCTCGGCAGGCACTCGTGTCACGTGGCCCCGGGCGTCGGCGGCGACCTGGTCCGGCAGCTCGCGTCCGATGGCCCCATACTGCTGCACGCGGTTCCAGGGCACCGAACTGGTCGCCATGTCCAGCAGGTAGGGCGACGCCCCTTCCACCGGCGCGGCGAAGGCGATCGGGTTGGTGCCATGGAAAGGAGCCAGCCCCTCGTGGAGCAGCACGAAAGGGTCAGAGTTGCAGAAGGCCAGGCCGATCATGCCGCGCTCAGCGGCGGCCAGCGCATAGCACCCGGCGGCGCCGAAATGGGAGGATTGCCCCACCGCCACTGCGCCCAGGCCCACCTCCTCTGCCATCTCCACTGCATGCGCCATGGCGGTGTAGCCCGCCAGGTGGCCGAAGCCATCGCCAGCGTCAAGTAGGCCGGTAGCCGGCAGCCGTCGGGTGAAGCGCATCTCGGGGGCCCCCTGGATGCGGCCACCCTGCAGCGCCTTGATGTAGTGTGGCAGCAGCCGCAGGCCGTGGCTGTCGGTGCCCATCCGCGAGGCGGTGACCAGGGCGCGGGTCACCGCATCAGCGGATACCCCATCGGCACCGGCCCGGGACAACACCTCCAGCATGAAGCGCTCGAGGTCATCGACTGCCACCCGAACGTCATTCGCTGGAAGGCCTTGCCGGTTCTCGCTCATCGGAACGTTATCCCTCTCGTTGGGCTCAGCGGTAGACCAGGGTGGGCAACCACATGGACAGTGACGGAATGAAGGTCACCAGCAGCAGGCAGATGACCAGCGGAATCAGGAACGGGATGGTGCCACGCATGCAACGCTCGAAGCTGACATTGGCCACCCGCGACAGCACGTAAAGCACCATCCCCACCGGCGGTGTGAGCAGCCCGATCATCAGGTTGAGCACCATGATCACCCCGAAGTGCACCGGATCCACACCCACGGCGACGGCCAGGGGGAGCAACACCGGTACCAGGATGGTGATGGCGGCGATGGTCTCCATGAAGCAGCCGACGATGATCAGCACGATGTTGGTCATCATCAGCACCGCAACCTTGCTGTCGGCGAAGGGCCCGAGCAGGGCAATGACGTTCTGGGTGACCTGGTTGCTGGTGAGGATCCAGGCGAAGATCGAGGCCGCCGAGACGATGAACAGGATCACCGCCGTGGTCTCGATGGTCTCCATGCTGACCCGAAGCAGCTTGCGCCAGGTCAGGGTGCGATAGACCACCACGCCGAGAATCAGCGCATAGAAGACCGCGGCCACCGCGGCCTCGGTGGGCGTGAAGGCCCCGGTAATGATACCGCCGACGATGATCACCGGCGTCATCAGCGACAGGAAGGCCTGGGCGAAGGTACGCCCCAGCACTCTGACCGAGAACACGGCATCGCGCTGGTAGCCCCTGCGCCGCGAGATCAAAAAGATCATTACCATCAGCATCGCGCCCATCAGCAGCCCCGGAATCAGGCCGGCGGCGAACAGCTGTCCCACCGAGGCCGAGGCCATGACGCCGTAGATCACCATGGGCAGGCTGGGGGGAATGATCGGCCCGATGGTGGATGACGCCGCGGTAATGCCCACGGCGAACTCCTCGTCATAACCGGCATCCTTCATCGCCTTCACCTCGATCATGCCGAGGCCACCGGCATCGGCCACGGCGGCGCCCGACATCCCCGAGAAGACGATGCTCGCCCCCACGTTGACGTGCCCCAGCCCACCCCGCATCCACCCCATCAGGGCCTTGGCGAAGTTGAAGATACGCTCAGTAATGCCCGCATTGTTCATCAGGCTGCCGGCGAAGATAAAGAAAGGGATCGCCAGCAGGGGAAAGCTGTCGATGCCGTTGATCATGCGATGGGCGATGACCACATTGGGCACGTGCCCGGTGATCAGCACGAACAGCAGGCAGGAACCGGCCAGGCTGACCGCAATGGGCACGCCCAGCACCAGCATGGTGAACAGCGAGAAGAACAGGAACGAGAGATGGTAGCCCATCACCGCCAGGATCACGCAGCCGAGTACGGCCAGCAGCGACAGCAGCGGGGTCACGATGGGTTTCTGCCAACGCATCACGGAGAGTCGGGACATGCATGGCCTCTAGCAGCGTTGTTGTTGTTCACGGTTGCCAAGCCCGGTCAGGGCCGGCCCGGCTCGGAAAGGTAATGCTTCACCATGCGCTGGATGCCGCGCAGGGCCATCATCACGAAGGCAGCGCAAACGGCGTAATAGAGCACGCTCTTGGGCACATCCACCGAGATCATCATGCCCCCGGTACGCCCTGCCAGCTGGAAGGTGATCCAGGCCAGCATCGTATAGAACAGGACGCAGGTCAGGTCGACCAGGATGTTAAGGATCCTGACCAGCCAGGGCGGCATGTAGTGATAGAAGAACTCCACCATGATGTGGCTGCCCTTGCGGACGGCCATCACGCTGCCGATGAAGCCGACCAGGATCAGCAGGTAGCGGGCGATCTCCTCCGTCCAGGTGGTGGAGTCACCCAGGACGTAGCGGGTGAAGAACTGCAGGAAGACGACGAAGATTAGCGCCCAGAACACCACCAGGGAGACGTAGTCCTCGGCGGCATGGTCGGCGAAACGGAACGAATCATCGCCCTCGAAGGCAGACTCGAAATCGATGACGGGCCCCTGGCCCTCGGGTTTGTTCGACATGGCAGGCCTCCTTGCCTGTTCCGCCCGGCATGCCGGGCGGGACAGGTGGTCGGGATCATCGGGAGCTTACTGGCCGATCGCCTGCAGGCGGTCGTAGATTTCCTCGTCCCAGGTGGCCGCGTCGCCAAGGTGATGCGGAATCACCACGTCACGGAAGGGGGCACGATCGACCTGGTTCACGGTGTTGCCCTGCTCCTCGAACCAGGCGACCAGGTCCTGCTCGGACTGGACGATCTCCGCGGTGTTGTTCCTCGCCGCCTCCTCGAACACTTCGCGGAAGATCTCGCGATCCTCCTCGGAGAGCCGGTTCCAGCGTGGGCCGCCGACGATGGTGATCAGCGAGTCGGTGATGTGCCCGGTCAGGTTGATGTAGTCCTGGACCTCATGGAAGGCCTTGGCACGGATGGTCGGCAGCGGGTTCTCCTGGGCATCCACCACGCCCTGTTGCAGGGCCAGGTAGACCTCGTCGAAGGCAATGGGGGTCGGGTTGGCGCCCGCCGCCCGCGGGAACATCATGTAGAGCGGCGCGTTGGGCACGCGGATGCGCAGGTTCTCCATGTCTGCCGGCGTATTGATGGCCTTGTTGGAGGTCACATGGCGCTCGCCATAGTAGTTGAGCGCAATGGGCACGTTACCCGTGGCGTCCTGGTAACCCTCGGCGATCTCCTTGAACAGGTCGCTGTCGGCATAGGCCTGCCAATGATCGAAGCCGCGGAACATGTAGGCGGCACCGGCGATGCCCATGGGGCCGTAGGAGCGGCCGGCGAACTGGGTGCCCGTGTAGATCACGTCCACGGTGCCCAGTTCGAGCCCCTCGTTGATGTCCTCCTCCTTGCCGAGTGACGAGGCGGGATGGACCTGCATGGTGTAGCGCCCGTCGGTGCGTTCCTCGATCTGTTCCGCGGCCCACTCGGCCCACTTGTGGAAGGGCTCGGAGGTCTCGTAGACGTGGGCGAAGCGCAGGGTCTCCTGCGCCTGGGCCATCCCGGCAATGCCGATGCTCGAGGCCAGCAGCGTCATGGATACCCAGCGGGCCAGCTTGAGTTGGCGTGGATGAGTCATCTTGTTGTTCTCCTTTGACTGAGTGTCTTGCTGTATACGTATCATACCACCATTGACAAACCTAGCCGCTCTCGGATGGCGCTGCAACTCCCGCGATCGTCAACTTTGGTCACAACACCTCTCCCCCGGGCCGGCGGCACCCAGGACGCGCTCCAGCGCCACCAGCAGGTCCGGCTCACCGAAGCCACCCGCCTTGGTGATCACCGGCCGCCGCGGGTCGCCGTCGAGGTGGCCCAGTGCCACGCCGGGCGCCCATTCAGCCTCGACCTCGATAGTCTCCACCCCGAGTCGCAGGAGCGCCGCCATGGCGATGTCACCGCCGGTCAGCAGCAGCACCCCGGCGCCCGCCGGCCAGTGGGCCACCTGCATGGCGATCCGCTCGCCCATGGCCGCGGCGACGGCCTCGGCGGACTCCTCGCCACTCCCCGTGCCGGGCACCACCACCACGCCCGCCTCCCCGCCTGCCGGTGCATCCGCCTGGGGTCGTAGCGCCTCGATCACCGGCAGGCGGGGCGAGGCCTGGCGCAATCGCGCCAGCTGCTCGGCGGCACGGGGGCTGCGCGATCCCACCGCATAGAGGCGTCGCTCGAAGCCCCCCAGCGATTCCCGGGGAGCCCGCAGGCAGCCGAACAGGTGCTGCGCCATGGTGGTGGCCAGCCCCGCCGCGCCCACCGCCAGCCACTGCGAGGGTTCGCTGGACAAGGCCCCGTAGACATGGGCCAGGTCGGTCTGATCGGCGGTATCGCAGACGCAGTCTCCGCCCGGCAGGGGTGTCCCCGGCGCCGGCCGATGGCGCACCAGGGGCAATCCCTGGGCGGCGAACAATCGGTCCAGCGCCCCCAGGGGGGGAGCCGAGCGGGCATCCTGGCCATAGGGCGTCGAGGCCAATGGCTCGCCGTCCACATGGACCTCGGCATTGCGTACGGTTCGCCCCTGGGCCGGCACCGCCGGGGCCAGCAGCAGGCGGCGGCCGGTCACCCGGCGCAGGGCGAGGGACTCGGCCACCACCTGGCCGCGCAGTGTCGAATCGATCTTCTTGAACCACAGCCCGGGCTCAGCCCGAGCCAGGCAGCGGGCCGCCCGTTCCACTCGCGCCGCCGCGGCCCCGGGGGGCAGGTGGCGCGACTCGGTGTTGACAGCGATCACCTGGGGCAGTTCGCCCCCCCACGCTTCGAGCACTCCTTCGAGGCGCTCCAGCGCGATCACCACTCGCGTCGAGGCGCCGCGGGCGGCGAAGGGGGCGGCGGCATCCAGCGCGCCGGTCAGGTCATCGGCGATGATCGCCACCCGGCAGCGGCTCATGCGCACGCCCCCGCTACCAGCCGGCGGGCGTAGTCGATGGCCGACCCCAGGTTGGTGGCGTCCGCCCGGCCCTGCCAGGCGATGTCGAAGGCCGTGCCGTGATCCACCGAGGTACGCTGGATCGGCAGGCCGAGGCTGACGTTAACCGTGGTGTCGAAGGCGATCAGCTTCACCGGGATATGGCCCTGGTCGTGGTACTGGGCCACCACCAGGTCGAACTCGCCGCGGCTCGCCCGGTAGAAGACGGTGTCCGCCGAGATCGGCCCCTGCACCTCGAACCCGTCGTCGCGCAACGCCCGCACCGCCGGGGCGATGATGCGATCGTCCTCGTCGCCGAAGATGCCGCCCTCGCCGCAGTGGGGATTGAGCCCGGCCACCGCGATGCGCGGGGCCGCCGTACCCAGCTTGACCAGATGATCACGCCCCGCCTTCACCGTGGCGGCGATGCGCTCGGGAGTGACCCGCTCGATCGCCTCGCGCAGCGAGACATGGGTGGAGACATGCAGGGTCGACAGCGTCTTGGAGGCGAGCAACATGAAGGAGGACGGCGCCCCGGTCAGCGCCGCCAGCATGCCGGTATGGCCATCGTAGTGGTGGCCGGCGGCGTGCAGCGCCGCCTTGTTGAGCGGGGCGGTGACGATCACCCCGGCGCGTCCCGCCTGAACCAGCTCCACCGCCGATTGCACGCAGCGAAAGGCCATGTCGCCGGCGGCGGCACTGATCTGTCCATCGGGCATCGCTTGGCTTTCGGGGTGCTCGACCACCGCGACCGCCACGCTGCCCGCCGGCGCTGCCGGGTCATCGAGGGCCGCGAAGGTCAGATCGGCGTCGAGCATGTCGGCGGCGCGGCGATAGATGGCCGGGTCGCCGATAACCAGTGTGGTCGCACGCTCGGCGGGCGTCATGGCCGCCAGCGCCCGACAGATGATCTCGGGGCCGATCCCGGCCGGGTCGCCCATGGTGATGGCGATGTCGTAGCGGGTCGCGGTACTCATGGCATCAATTGCCCCCCGTTGACCTCGATGACCTGCCCGGTGACATAGCCGCTCAGCGCATCGGTGGCCAGGAACAGATAGGCCCCCACGCACTCCTCCGAGGTGCCCAGCCGACCCATGGGAATCGAGGCGCGGGCGGCCGCCAGGTGGTCCTCGTTGGAGTGACGTCCATGGAAGTCGGTGGCGATGGTGCCGGGGGCCACGCCGTTGACGCGAATGTTGTCGCCGGCCAGCTCCTTGGCCATGTTGCGGGTCAGGGTGCTGACGAAGCCTTTAGCCGAGGCGTAGAGGCCCGCGCCCAGCCCCCCGCCGTTGCGCGCCGCGATGGAGGTGGTATGGATGATGTTGCCGCCGCCCTGGCGACGGAAATGGGGCAGCGCCGCCCGGCTCGCCATCACCACGGAGCGAGCGTTGAGGTCCATCACCCGGTCGTACTGGGCATCGTCCATCTCGTCCAGCGAGACGCGGCCCAGCATGTCGCCGGCGTTGTTGATCAGCACGTCCAGCCCGCCGAGTCCGCTGGCGGCCTCGTCGACGATCCGTGCCGCCTCGCCGGCGCGGCTCACGTCGCCCTTGACCGTGAAGGCCTCTCCGCCGGCCTCACGGATCGCCTGAACCACCGCGTCGGCCGGCGCCTGGCTGCTGTGATAGTGCACCGCCACCCGGGCCCCGAGGGCGCCCAGTTGCCTGGCGACCGCCGCGCCGATGCCCCGGCTGGCGCCGGTAATCAATACCCGTTTGCCCTTCCACTCGTCGAACATGACACTCTCCTGAAGGCTGGCGTGATGAACGACCCACTGTCCAGGCTCCCGCCCGGCCCCTGGCGATTGCCTATCGACCCGAAACCGGAGGGTGCGCTAGAGTGAGCCATAGATGGCATACCTGTCATACAGCACGACATCAATAACATGATAAGCGCTGGCGGACCAACTGCCAGTTCGCCGACCCGGAGGCGCCGATGAATCCCCTGTCCGTTGCAAACTCTCCCCCGCTCCAGGACCGCGATGGGGCCGCTTGGCAAGAGGAGGTGTGACATGTCCCGACAGACCCCAAACGCCGACCTGCTCGACGCCCTGCAGCAGCGCCTGGGGGAGCGCGGTCTGCTGCGCGACCCCGCGGCCATGGCCCGCTACCTGAGTGACTGGGCGGGGCAGCGCCTGGGCCTGCCCCTGGCGGTGGCACGCCCCGCCACCACCGCGGAGGTGGCCGAGACGGTGCGCCTTTGCCAGGCCCATGGCGTGGCCATGACACCCCAGGGCGGCCACAGCGGTCTGGTGGCCGGCGCCCTGCCCGCCGCCGACGGCGGTGAGCTGGTGATCAGCCTGGAGCGCCTGGACCGCATCCGCGACATCGACCCGGTCAACTTCACCATGACGGTGGATGCCGGCTGCATTCTGGAAACCGTCAAGCAGGCGGCCGCCGAGCATGACTGCGACTTCCCCCTCTCGCTGGGCGCCCAGGGCAGCTGTCAGATCGGCGGCAATATTGCCACCAACGCCGGCGGCCTCAACGTGCTGCGCCACGGCATGATGCGTCAGTTGGTGCTCGGGCTGGAGGTGGTGCTGCCCGACGGCCGGGTGTGGGACGGCCTAACCGCCCTGCACAAGGACAACCGCGGCTATGCGCTGTCGCAGCTGTTCCTCGGCAGCGAGGGAACGCTGGGCATCGTCACCGGCGCGGTACTCAAGCTCTCGCCCCGCGCCATCCAGAGCCGCACGGCGCTGCTCGGGCTGCCCTCGGTGGAGGCGGTGATCGCCCTCTATGGCCGGGCGCGGCGCGACTGCAGCGACCTGCTCAACGCCTTCGAGCTGATCCCCCGGCGCTGCCTGGAGCTGGCCATGGAGGCCACCCCCGAGCTCACCGATCCGCTGGATGCGCCCCACCCCTGGTACGTGCTGATGGAGGTCAGTGCCAGCGGCGCCCTGGACCTGGATGCCATGCTCGAACAGTTACTGGCGCACGGCATGGAGGCCGACCTGATACAGGACGGTGCCTTAGCCTCGAGCGATGCCCAGGCGGCGCGGCTGTGGCAGTTCCGGGAGAGCATGCTCGAGGGGCAACGGCGTCGCGGGGAACACCTGCGCACCGATATCTCGGTGCCCATCTCGGCAATCCCCGACTTCGTCTCGCGGGCCAGCCGGGCGATCCACCAGCACTCCCCCGACTGCGAGATCATCGCCTACGGCCACGTGGGCGACGGCAACCTGCACTTCAACATCCTGCCGCCGCCAGCACTTCCTGACGCGCAGAAGCAGGCCCACCTGAACGAGCTGGAGAGCCGACTCTTCGAGGTCCTCGATGAATTCGGCGGCAGCATCAGTGCCGAGCATGGCATCGGGCGCACCAAGCAGGCCGCCTACCTCGACCGCCTCTCACCGGTGGAGCGAGAGCTGGTGGAAGGCATCAAGGCGCTGTTCGACCCGGCCGGGCTGATGAACCCCGGCCGGATCTTGCCAGACAAGTCCAGACAAACCTGAACGCGAGAGGACGCTCAGGGCAAGCCGTCAGGCCGGGCGAAACCGCCCGGCCAGCCCGCGCAGCCCCTCGGCCAGCACCAGGGCATCGACCCCCACCCCGACGAAACCGCATCCCGACGCCAGGTAGCCGCGGGCCTCGGCCTCGTCGAGGGTGATGATCCCGGCGGCCTTGCCGGCGGCTCGGATTCGCGCAATGGCGTCGTCGATAGCCGCGCGCACTTCGGGATGCCCGGGATTGCCGCGATGCCCCATGGCCGCGGAGAGATCCGCCGGACCGATGAACAGCCCGTCCACTCCCTCCACCGCTGCGATGGCCTCCAGATTGGCCAGCGCCTGGGGGCTCTCCAGCTGCAGGATCAGGCAGACTTCATCGTCGGCGTGGATCAGGTAGTCCTCGACCTGCCCCCACCGAGAGGCCCTGGCCAGGGCGCTGCCCATGCCGCGTACGCCCTCGGGGGGATAGCGGGTGGCGGCCACCACATCAGCGGCCTGTTCCGCCGTCTCCACCATCGGGATCAGCAGGTTCTGCGCGCCAATGTCCAGATACTGCTTGATCAGCGCGGTGTCGCCCTGTGGCGGGCGCACCACCGGCGCACTGTTGTAGGGTGCGATGGCCTGTAGCTGGCCCAGCAGGCTGGCCAGGTCATTGGGCGCATGCTCGCCGTCCAGCAGCAGCCAGTCGAAGTCGGCGGTAGCTGCCAGCTCCGCCACGTAGGGACTCCCAAGGCCCAGCCAAACGCCCGTCATGGGCTCGCCGCGGAGCAGGCGCTGCTTGAATGCGTTCTTGTTCATGAGGTTCCGGAACTCCTTGCGTGTAGCGTCTACCTTGAGACTATCTGACAGGGTATCAATCGATAACGAGCTTTCATATAATATACTTGTCATACAAGCATGCTTGGCGCTCTACCAATGACGTTCGACCCATTCGAGGAGCAGAGATGAGGATTACCCGACTCAGGACCTGGCAGGTCCCGCCGCGCTGGCTCTTTCTCAAGATCGAGACCGACGCCGGCTGCTACGGTTGGGGCGAGCCGGTCATCGAGGGTCGTGCCGCCACCGTGGAGGCCGCCGTCCACGAACTGGCCGACTGCCTCATCGGGCAGGACCCCCATCGCATCGAGCACCTCTGGAACCGGATGTACCGGGGCGGCTTCTATCGCGGTGGGCCCATCCTGATGAGCGCCATCGCCGGTATCGACCAGGCACTGTGGGACCTCAAGGGTCGCGATCTGGGGGTGCCGGTTCATCAGCTGCTGGGCGGGGCGGTGCGTGACCGCATGCGCATGTACGCCTGGACCGGCGGCGACCGCCCCAGCGACGTCGGGGCGGGCGCCAAGGCGCTGGTGGCGCAGGGCTTCACCGCCTTCAAGATGAACGGTACGGCGGAGCTGGCCATCGTCGATTCCCACCGCGAGGTCGACGAGGCGGTAGCCCGGCTGGCAGAGGCCCGTGAGGCCGTAGGCCCCGATGTGGGCATTGCCATTGACTTCCACGGCCGTGTCCATCGTCCCATGGCCAAGGCGCTGCTGCGCGAGCTGGAGCCCTTCCACCCCATGTTCGTCGAGGAGCCGGTGGCCCCCGAGCACCTGCCCTGCCTCAAGGAGATTGCCGGCGGGCTCGGCTACCCCCTGGCCACCGGCGAGCGGCTGTATACCCGCTTCCAGTTCCGCGATCTGCTGGCCGACGGCATGATCGACATCGTGCAGCCCGACCTCTCCCACTGCGGCGGCATCAGCGAGGGGCTGAAGATCGCCACCCTGGCGTCAGCCCACGACGTGGCACTGGCTCCCCACTGCCCGCTGGGCCCGCTGACCCTGGCCGCCTCGCTGCAGCTGGATGCCGTCTGCCACAACGCCTTCATACAAGAGCAGAGCATGGGCATTCATTACAACCGGGACAACGACGTCCTCGATTACCTTGTCGACAAGACGGCGCTGGCCATCGAGGAGGGCTTCTGCGCCATTCCCCAGGGGCCGGGGCTCGGCGTGGAGATCGACGAGGCCTTCGTCGAGGAGCGTGCCAAGGTCGGCCACCGCTGGCGCAACCCACTGTGGACCCATGAAGACGGCTCGGTGGCCGAATGGTGAGCGTCAGCGTGCCCGAGCGGGTTTGCTGGATCGGCGTTGACTGGGGATCCAGCCGGCTGCGCGCCTGGGCACTGGACGTCAATGACGAAATCCTGGCCTGCGGCAGCAGCGAACGCGGCATGCTCTCGTTGGCCCCCGGCGACTATGAAAGCACACTACTGCAGGTGATCGGCGACTGGCTGCCCGACAACCGCCGCCTGGACGTGCTGATCTGCGGCATGGCCGGAGCGCGCCAGGGCTGGCGAGAGGCCGCCTACCTGGCCGTGCCGACCCGCCTGGATGCCCTGGCCCAAGGTGCTGTGGCGCCGCCGTGCCAGGATCCACGGCTCTGGGTCCGGCTGCTACCGGGACTCTGCCAGACCGCTGCCGGCCACTACGACGTGATGCGCGGCGAGGAGACCCAGCTCGCCGGGCTCGTCGCGGGTGAACCCGAGGCCTCGGGACTCGTCTGCCTGCCCGGCACACATGCCAAGTGGGCCCGCCT
>SKVX01000325.1 GCA_007129225.1 Halomonas sp. | reverse complement strand
TCCAGCGCGGCGGCGATGCCGCTGCCGCCGTCGGCCTCGTCGGCGGCCAGCGCCAGCTTCATCCACTGGCCGATGCCGTTGCTCTGCACCAGGATCGTCTCGTTCTCCAGCGGCGCCAGCGGGTGGCGCTTCATCCACTCCACCGCCACGCCGCGCAGGTCCTCCAGGCGGTTGCCGTGAACGACCATGAAGCCGGGGGTGAGGTCATTCTCCAGAGGGGCGGCGAACGGCATGGCGGGTCCTTGCTCAGAAGGTCAGGCGAGTCCTCATGGTGCCGTAAAACGGGAGGCGGATAAACGCACCAATAAGGCCTGATTCGTATGCGAATACAATATGTTCTATAATTCACATACGTATAGTCATTGGCAGGAGCCACCCCATGAACGCCGAACAGCTTCTCGAACGTCCCGATACGGCCAGCCCCGAAGCCGGTCGCGTGGCCTTGAAGTTCTTCTTCAATATCATGGCGCTGTGGGGCTGTACGCCGGCGCAGCAACGTATCCTGCTGGGTGGCATCGGCAATACCACCTATCACAAGTACAAGAAGCTGCCATCGGTACGCCTGCCCCACGACACCCTGGAGCGAATCTCCTACCTCATGGGGATTCACAAGGCGCTGCGCATCCTCTTCAGCAGCAGCCCCGACAAGGCCTACGAGTGGGTGCACAAGGCAAACACCGCAGCACCATTCAATGGCCAGTCGGCCCTCGAGTACATTCTGCACGGGCGAGTCGTGGACCTGGCGGATACCCGTCGCTACCTGGATGGCGTGCGGGGATGAGCGCGGCGGCGACCTGCCTGCCTGCGTGGCGCAATGCTTATCGCATCATCAACAGTGCCTATCCACCCATCGCCGTGTTCGAAGACACTCTGGATGCGGAAGACCTGGAGCTGGCCTTCGCCATCGAGGCGATGACCAACGACAGGCTGCTCGAAGAGGCCGGTCAGTTGAATCGCGTTCCTCCCCATGATCGTGTTGCGGGCCCCGGTTCTTCTCCCATCATGGCGGCCTTTACCCATATCGGGCGGCCATCGCGATTCACCGACGGCAGCTACGGGGTCTATTACTGCGCCAGCACGCTGGATGCGGCCATCGCCGAGACCCTTTTTCACATGGCCGAGTTCCTGGCGGCCACCCGCGAGGCCAGCGTCGAGATCACCATGCGGACCTACATCAACACAATCACTCAGGCGCTGCATGACGTGCGTGTGGGTTACCCTGAGCTGCACGACCCCGATACGGCCACCTATCCCCACGGGCAGGTGTTCGCTTCGCGCATTAGGATGGAAGGGGCATGGGGCGTTCTCTACAACAGCGTCAGGCAGCCTGGGCACGAGTGCGCGGCGGTATTTCGACCGCCGGCGCTGAGCATCCCCGTCCAGGGGCCGCATCTTCGCTATGTGTGGGACGGCAGGGCGCAGGCGTTTACCCATGTGCTGGAAATCACCGAGTACCGGAGGGACGACCATGGCCTATGATCTCAGTGAACGCCTGGTAATCGGGCTGGCATCCAGCGCCTTGTTCGATCTGGCGGAATCCGATCGGGTGTTTCGCGAACAGGGGGAGGCGTCCTATCGCGTCTACCAGCGCGATCACGAGAACACGCCACTCGCTACCGGCGTTGCCTTTCCCTTCATCAAGCGCCTGCTGTCGTTGAACGAGCTGAGTCCGGACAATCCTCCCATCGAGGTGGTGCTGCTCTCGCGCAACGATCCGGAAACCGGGCTGCGGGTCATGAAGTCGATCGAGCATCATGAGCTTGGCATCACGCGGGCGATCTTCCTGCAGGGTCGCTACCCCCACCGCTTCATCCCGGCATTGAACATAAGCCTCTTCCTGTCGGCCAATCGCCAGGATGTCGACCAGGCGATCCTGGCGGGGCACCCGGCGGGGCAGGTGCTGTCGTCCGGCGATCTCGACCTGACCGACGAGGAGGAGTTGCGCATCGCCTTCGACTTCGATGGCGTGCTGGTCACCGACGAGTCCGAAACCATCTACCAGCAGCAGGGCATCGAGGCGTTTCGCGAATACGAACGGGCCAATGCCGAGATACCCTCCGAGGCGGGCCTGCTGGCCGTTTTCCTGCGCAAGCTGGCCCACATCCAGATGCTGGAAAAGCAGCGCGAAGAGGAAACCCAGGGCGCCTATCGGCCCAAGGTCAGGGTGTCCATCGTGACGGCCCGCAACGCGCCGGCCCATGAACGCGTCATCCATACCATGCGGAGCTGGGGCGTGACCGTCAACGAGGCCTATTTCCTCGGCGGCATCGCCAAGGAGCACGTGCTCGGCATCATCAAGCCGCATATCTTCTTCGATGACCAGGCGTCTCACCTCTCGGCCACCAGCGACACCCTGCCGTCGGTGCATGTGCCGTTCGGGCAGCTGAATCAGGGCTTAGTTTCCGGAGAGGAAGGGCCGGCCCAGCCTGTCCAACCACAGCCTGAAGAGAATTCGCCCTGAGTGGCTACGTGCTGCGAGAGACGCCGGTGCTCAAAGACCAAGAAGAAGGACTCTCCCGCCGCCTTAGTCCACTGGCCCGTCGGCGTACAAGCGACGCCAGCTCTGCGGGGTCATGCCCAGCCGGCGGTGAAAGTGCCGGGTGAAGTGCGATTGATCGTAGAAACCGCATTCGTAAGCGATGTGAGACAGCGGAGCATCGGTCGCCAGCATCATGTCGCATGCCTTGAGCAGGCGTTGGCGAGTCACGTAGGACAAGGGCGGCTCGCCGAAGGTCAGCTTGAAGGCGTGGGAAAAGTGGCTGAGGCTCAGGCGGGCCTCTTTGGCCATGTGCATGACGTGGATTGTCGACCCCAGGTGAGCGTCGACGAAGGCAATGACGCGCTTGATCTGCCAGCCGGCCAGCTTACCGTGAGGACGAGGTGCGGGCCTGGCTTCCGATCGGGCCCGTGCGAGCAGTTTGAGAGCCTGGGCCAGGCTGGCACGCGCTGCTTCCTGGTCTCCTGCCAGTGCCGCTTCGGTCTCATCGAGCAGTCTGATTAGCTGTTCACGCATGTCAGCATGGGAAAGCATGCCAGGTAAGGAAGGAACAGGGGGTGAAGGCCTGGTCGAAAGCGGAATCATCGCATAGCTCCCGAAGAATTCGGAAGTCCTGGGCGCGGCTGGATGTCATGTCGCTCGGAGGGCTTGGTCTGGTCAGGGAATCCGGAAAAAGTATAGGCCAGTGCTGGCGATTACCAGACATGATTTGTTTGCACGATAGGGTGCTACGTCGCTACGCAGCGCGAGCGCTCAAGCGCTCGCGTTCGTCGGTCAGGTTCAGTGTTCGTTAGGCAGACGGTCAAACTCTTGCCGGGAAAGTGTTCCATCGCGATTGATGTCACGAACCCAGAAGACATCGCTCATTGAAGCCTTGCTGGCTTCCTCTGGCGAAAGGCGACCGTCACGGTTGGCATCGAGACGATCAAAGCGATGCTGGGCAACATAGCCGATGTTCCCGGTGGGACGTATGATCATTGAGCCTTCATTGTCTGGCATGTACCGATCAGCGAAAGCGGGAAACGATACCGCTGCCAGAGTCAGAAAAAGTGCGATTGTGCGAAATTTCATGGTGGCAACCTCCGGTCATGTTTCAGGGCAGAGCAAGCGAGCCGGCGTGCCGGACCCGTAAGAAGCATGATGGTAGGTTGCACCTGGCGTGGCTTGCCCAGGCGTGCGGCGATTAGCACGATTCTGCTGTGCCGTTTGCGTAGCTCAATCAGGGCGTTGGTTTCGGCGAACCCGCCGATAACGACGAGTCTCCGAAGGGCTGACTACACGATGGTTTGGATTACAACGCCTCGGCCAGCCTCTTCTCCACCAGATCTAGCCGGTCCTGACCCCAGAAGGGCTCACCGTCGATGTCGTACCACGGGGAGCCGAAGCAGCCTGCCGCGACGGCCCGTTCACAGGCCTCATCGAGGTGCCGCTGCCCCGCTTCCGATTCCGACTCCTCCAGAAGCGCCTGGCCGTCCAGGCCGCAGGCGTCGGCAATCTCGCGCAGCGTGTCGAGGTCGGCAACGTCGCGCTCCTCGGCCCAGCAGGCCCTGAGTATGGCCAGCGACAGTTCGGCGATGTCGTGGCCCTGGGCCTTTGCGGTCAGTGCCAGACGCGCCGCCGGACGGTCGTCGGTGGGGAAGTACCTGGGTTGCCGGTTGAGCGGAATGCCGAGCTGCTGCGGCCAGCGCTTCAGCTCCGCCATGCGGTAGGCCTGGCGTTCGGGTGCCCGCTTGGGCAGCGGCAGTCCGCCGGTTCTGGGGAAGATCGCGCTGAGCGTGATCGGTACATAGTCGATGGTGGCGCCATGACGGGCGGCGATCTCGCCGAGTCGGGCATGGCCCAGGTAGGTCCAGGGCGATACCAGGC
>SKVX01000015.1 GCA_007129225.1 Halomonas sp. | reverse complement strand
TTCCTGGCCAGGCTGGAAGAGGAGGAGCAGGTGCCGAAGGACGCGGGCGAGCGTACCGTCTGGACCTTCAGCCAGAAGGGGCTGCTGGAACTGACCCATAACTGGGGCACCGAGAGCCAGGCGGATTTCGCCTACCATGACGGCAATGCCGAACCCCAGGGTTTCGGGCATATCTGCTTTTCGGTGCCCAATCTCGATGCCGCCGAGGCCTGGTTCGATGCCAACGACGTCGTGTTCATCAAGCGCGCCGACCAGGGCAAGATGAAGGACGTGGTCTTCGTCAAGGACGCCGACGGTTATTGGATCGAGGTGGTCCAGGCCGATCGACTGGCTGCGCTGGGCGACTGACTCTGTCGACGACCGGCCCCGGTGCTGCCATCCCACGGGGCGGCATCGGTGTATTTGCCGGGGCGCACTCAGGCGAAGGCGTAGACGTCCATGGCCAGTACACCGTGTTCCACGCTGTGGTGCAGGCGCTGTGCCTGGCCCCCGGCGCCCATGGCCACCAGTAGTGGCTGGAAGTGCTCCGATGTGGGGTGGTTCTCTCGGGCGTAGGGTGCCTGTTCCCAGTCAAGCAGCGCCGCACGGTCGTCGGCTTCCAGGCGTTCGTGCACCCAGTCGGAGAATTCGCCCACCCAGGCGGGCATCTCGGTGCCTTGAGCCTGCAGCTCCATCAGGTTATGGGTCAGGCTGCCGGAGCCGATCACAAGGATGTTCTCCTCGCGCAGCGCGGCAAGTTTCTCGCCGAGTGCCACCAGCTCTGCGTTGGACCACTGCACCGGCAGCGACAGCGAGACCACCGGTACGTCCGCCTCAGAGAACATCAGCGACAGCGGCACCCAGGCGCCGTGGTCCAGGCCGCGCTCGGTGGGCACGGCGTTGAGCTGCCTGGCCAGGCGCAGGGCCAGCTCGGGCTCGCCGGGGGCGGGGTACTGGCACTCGAAGAGCTCGCGGGGAAAACCGCCGAAGTCGTGGATCGTCTCGGGCCGAGCGTTGGTGCTCACCAGCAGCTGGCGACTGGCCCAGTGGGCCGAGACCACCACCACCGCCTTGGGTCGCAGCGCCTGGCCGAACTCGCGGAGGAAATCGTGGGCCGGTGTCTTGGTCAGGGCCAGCATGGGGGAGCCGTGTGAGATAAAGAGGCTGGGTTGCATGGATAGCTCCTGAGAGATTGTTTTCAGGATAGCGGCTCACGTCGGAAATATCGATAGCAGGCTTATTAAATAATCGACTGTCAATAGCCCGTCATTTCCAGGTACCCCTCGCCCAATACCTCACCGTTCTCGGCGTCGAAAGCGATGACCTCCCCCTCCCAGTAGGGCACGGAGGTCGCCATCCAGCGCTCGGCATGGGGCGCCTCCACGATCAGATCCAGCCCAGCCGGGGGCACCTCGAGCCGCCAGCGGGTGGGCACGTCGCGCCCCGCTACACGCCGGGTTTCGTGCGGCGTCATATCGATCTCGTCCGGTCCCAGTGCGGTGGGCTCGCCGTCGGGGGCGATCCAGGTGCCCGCGCGGTAGTCGCCACCACCTTCGCCACCGCCGCGCAGCTGGAAGGCCATCAGCTTGTGGCCGCTCTCCAGGTGCAGCGAGAACCAGTCCCAGCCCTCCTGCTCCGGTCCCAGCAGCTGGCTGCTCCATTCGCGATCGAGCCAGCCGCGCCCGCTCACCTGCCGGGTCTCGCCGTCCAGGGTGACCTCGCCACCGATGCGCCAGAAGGGCTGGCTGTAGTACATCGAGCCCTGGCCGTCGGCGGATTTCTGGCTGAAGCCGCTCTCGCCATGCAGCACCAGCGGCCCCTCGGCAGTGAGTGCCAGGTCGTAGCCGAAGCCGCCCCGGTCATCGGCCTGATGGGCGCTGAGCGCCAGTTCCGCAAAGGTGTCGGCGCCGGGGTCTTCAATGCGGCTGACCAGTTGCCAGTCATCCAGCCAGGCCTGGAACGGCTGTGCCCTTGCCCCGGCCTGGCCATCGTCCCGGGCGGAGTGGCTTCTGGCGAAGCGTTCCGCCACCCAATGGCTCTCGCCCCGGGAAACCGCCATATGCGCCATCCACAGCTGATCGGCGGCCCAGGGCGAGGGCTCGGGGCGCTCATCCGGCGCGGTTAGCCCCTGGCGAAACAGCGTCCACTGCAGGCCCACCGGCTCGCCGCGCTCGTCCTCGAGGTTGGCGGTGAGGTACCACCATTCGATGCGGTAGTCCGGATGGGGGCCATGGTCCTCGGGGAAACGCAGCAGCGTGCCGGGTTGTGCCTGTGCGAATCCCTCGGCCTCCGCGCCCAGTCCGGCGAAGCCGGCGGGCTCGTCGGTTACGGCGTCATCCCGCTCGGCGTTGCAGCCGGCAAGCCACAGCAGTACCAGCAGGGTTGCGACGAGCCTCATGTGTTCGCCTCCTCGGCCAGCAGTGCCCGGGGCGGGGTACGCCACAGCGTGACGGCGGGCAGGACGGTCGCCAGCAGGGCGACCGCCACGGCGGTGACCAGAGTGAGGGCGATCTCGCCCGGGAACAGGAACAGCGGCAGGCGCCAGCCGAAAGCGGCCACGTTGATCACCGCCACCAGTCCCAGGGCGAGCAGTATTCCCAGGGGGATCGCCAGGGCGCCGGTCACCAGGGCGGCGCCGCCGAGCTGGCCCAGCTGTACCCGGACCAGTTGGGCCCGGGGTATGCCCAGCGCCCAGAGCGGCGCCAGCTGGCGACGCCTCTCTCTGGCCTGGGCGAGCAGGCTGGCCAGCAGTGCCAGGGCAGCCACTCCCAGGGTCAGGGCGCTCAGGGCCCGGGTGATGGTGAAGGTGCGTTCGAAGATGCCGGTGGCGATGCGCTTCACTTCGCGCTGATCGACCAGGCTGTCGCTGCCGAGGCCGAAGCGCTGGGTCAGCGCCTGGCCAAGGGCCGAGTGGTCGGCGCCGGCCGCCAGCACGATGCCGATGGAGCCCGGTGGAGCACCGAAGCGGCTGGCCAGCTGGCCGGTGGCGAACAGCACTTCCCCCCGGGTATTGCCGTAGTCGGGATAGATCGCCACCACGGTGACCTGCTCCCGGCCCTGGGGGACATCCAGCGTCAGTCGGTCGCCCGGGGCGAGCCCCTCGCCGATCGCCAGCTGCTCGTTGATGAAGGCCTCACCCTCGGCGAAGGCTTCCCAGGCGGCGTTACGCCCCTCCAGGGTGTCCAGCAACGGCCAGCTTGGCATCAGCGAGTCGCCGGGGGTGATGCCGTAGAGGCTGGTGGGCAACGCCAGGTCCCGGGTGCTGCCGTCACGTTCGACCGCGTAAAGGGTTGCCTCGGTGCGGCGGGTGGGCAGCAGCTCGGTCACGTCGCTGCGTTCGTCGAGCCATGTCTCGATTGCTTCGAACTGCTCCGCCGGCGGGCGCAGGTAGAGGTCCGCCACCAGGCGCTGGTCCAGCCAGTCGAGGAAGGTCAGGCGGAAGCCGCCCACCATGCTGCTCACGCCCAGGTTGGCGGAGAGCGCGATCAGCAGCGCCATCATGGCCAGCGACAGCCGCGGCAGCTGAAGCTGCAGGTCGGCCAATGCCCACTGGGCCAGGGGGCGGCGGCGCGCCAGCCGTTCCAGGCCGGCGAGCAGGGCCGCCAGCAGCGGCGGTAGCCACAGGGCGCTGGCCAGCAGCAGGGCCGCCATCAGGCCGAAACCGGCCAGCAGCCCTTCCCCCGGGGGCTGCCGGGCTAGCCAGGCCCACAGCGCCAGGCCGGCCAGTGCCACCAGGGCGCCGGCCAGGGTCATGTACCTGAGCTGGCGGCGGAAGCCCGCCCGCCAGGCCTGGGCCTGGCCTAGCCCCAGCACGCTGAGCCGGGCGGCGCGCCACAGTACCCCGGCGCCGGCCAGGAAGAGCCCGCCCAGGGTGACGACGACCCCTCCGACCCAATAGTCCCAGGGGAGGTTGAGTTCGGCGGTGACGCCGGCGCCATAGAGGCTGCCCAGGGTGGCGGCCACGTCGGGCAGCAGCGCTTTCGCCAGCCAGACGCCGCTGACGATGCCGGCGAGTGCGCCGACAAGCCCCAGCAGCAACAGCTCCAGGGCCAGCAGCCCCACCAGGCGGCGCCCCGAGACCCCCAGCGCCCGCAGTGTGCGCAGCATGGCCAGGCGCTGCTCCAGTGCCAGGCCCAGCGCCGCCTGGACGATGAAGAGCCCCACCACCAGCGCCAGTAGCGCCATGGCGGTGAGGTTGAGGTGGAAGCTCTCCGTGAGTTGGCCCGGCGAGACCAGCGTCGCTGCCCGGGTCAGTACCAGCCCATCGGGGGCTTCGGCCAGGGCATTGGGGGCGGTGACCAGCCGCGACAGCGTCTCGCCGCTGTCGAGCAGTGCCGCCGCCGCGGCGATATCCATCACCAGGGTGTCGGGGGGCAGCGAAGGGGCCAG